>DCGN01000086.1 GCA_002315275.1 Clostridiales bacterium UBA1777 | reverse complement strand
ATGGCTGCATTATAAGCGGGTATGTGTCCTATAATCGGGACATCATAATAAAGTTGACATAATTTCAAGGTGATGCTATAATATAATATACTGATATTTGCGCGAAAGTGCGCTTATCGACCGGAGGAAACACATGAGCAATAAACCTGAAAGCCTGAGAGAGACAGCTATAGTTCTCCCGTCCCTCGATCCCGATAAAAAATTCAAGGCAGTTGTGGATGAGCTTGTCGAAACGGGCTTCGAAAACATAGTAATAGTTGATGACGGAAGCTGTGATGAGCGCCAGAAGTGGTTCGAGGATGCCTCAAAGTATCCGCAGTGCCATGTGCTTCATCACGGTGTCAACAAGGGCAAGGGCAGAGCGCTGAAGACGGCGTTTGCTTTCGTCAATAAGGAGCTTCCGACCGTCAAGGGCGTTATCACGATCGACGGTGACGGCCAGCATCTCACGAAGGATATCATTGCCTGCGGCGAGCGCATGCTGAAGGAAGTTAATTGCGTTGTCCTCGGCTGCCGCGATTTTGACGCACCCGGTGTTCCGCCGAGAAGTGTTGCCGGCAATAAAACAACGAGCAGAATGTTCAGGATATTCTGCGGCATTAAGCTCTCCGATACGCAGACAGGTCTCCGCGCAATTCCCGCGCAGTATCTCGATACTTTCTGCAACCTTGAGGGCGAGCGCTTTGAGTATGAAACGAATATGCTCCTTCAGATGAAGCGCCTCGGTATCAGATTTGTCGAGCAGAGCATCGAGACCGTATACGATACCGATGACTACAGCTCTCATTATAATGCCGTTAAGGACTCCTACAGGATCGGCAAGATCATGCTGAAGTTCCTTCTTTCAAAGAAGTGAAATAAGATGCTGAAAAAACTCTTCACAAACCATTCCTCTCTCCGTTATGCGGTCTCGTCGGCGGCGGCGTGGATAGTGGACAACGGGCTGTATTACATACTGTTGCACTTCGTATTCTCCGCTTTTTCGATGACTGAGGTGATGATGTCCACCGTGTCGCAGATAATTGCGAGAGTGGTATCGTCATTTTTTAATTTCAACTGCAATAATTTCTTCGTTTTTCACGGTGATGTCAAGTACGGCAAGGCGTTCTTGCGTTATTATTGCCTCTGCATCCCTCAGGCGGCTATATCGGTCGTCCTGCTTGATATCGTCATAAAAAACATGACATTGCACAGTGACCTTCTTCAGACCGCTCTGAAGATAATCATCGAGGGCATTCTTTTTGTCATAAGCTACGTCATTCAAAATAAGTGGGTCTTCGGCAAAAAGAGAAACAAAGCATGATATGAATAAAGCCGCAGCTCTCCTTACGGGGAACTGCGGTTAATTAACAATTATTAGATTTACACGGAGCATTTTATAGAGTATAATAAATTATTAATGTGTAAAGGAATGAAAAGCATGAGGGATCTTGAACATCTGGACTACTTCGAGCAGCTTCTTTGTCGGACGGACAATGAGCTTGTCACAAAGGCCGTCGCGGACGGTAAGCTCGCTTTGGGCTGGTCGTGCTACTTTATGCCTGAGGCAATTTTGAATCTTCCCGGATGCTTTTCGACGCGCCTGAGAGCGCCGGGTACGGCCTCGATAGATATCGGCACGTATTATATGTCGAGCAAGATATGCTCCTACACGAGAAGCATTCTCGAGCGGGCAATCGAAGGGGGGTTCAATTACCTCTCTGCGCTGTTTACGGCGGAGACCTGCCAGATGATGCACAGAGGCCATGAACATTTTGAGATGCTCGGCCTTGTGAAGAAGGACAGACCCGAATTCTTCATGTCTATGATGGACGTTCCGTTTGTCACGGATGACGGCGCAATCGAGCATTATAAGGAACAGTTGAAGCTCCGTGTGCTTGATAAGCTCAGCGAGGTCTACGGAATAGACACGAGCGAGAAAGCACTCCGAAAAGCAATAGATGACCAAAACGTGATAAACGCGGTCATCCGCGAGATAGGCGATATGCGCAAGGTGGAAAAGCCTGTCATAACGGGATATGAATTCCACGTTATTCAGCTTGCCGCGCAGGTATGCCCGCATGAGCTGATACTGCCATACATAAAGGAAACTCTTGAAGAGCTTAAATCGCGTGATGCGGATGAGAAGAGCTGCAGGGCAAGGATAGTTCTTGTCGGCAGCGAGCTTGATGACCCCGCGTTTACGAAGCTGACAGAGAGCTGCGGAGCATATGTCGCGGCGGACAGATATTGCTTCGGGTCGATACCGGGAAGAGAAGAAATCGTCATTAAGCCGGGTGAGACAGCGCTTGACGCTATCGCGCGGCATTACCTCGCAACAAGTCAGTGCCCGAGATTTATGGATAAAGAGCACACAAACGGCAGAATGAGGGCGATAGAGGAGCTGTGCAGAGAATATAAGGCTGACGGCGTGCTCTATGAGCAGATGAAGTTCTGCGAGTTCTGGAGCTATGAGCGCGTGATGGGCACGCATATCTTCCCGCAGGCGACGGGTATACCCTCTCTCGGCATAGAGCGCGACTACGGTATGGAGAGCGCGGGGCAACTGAGAACAAGGATCCAAGCCTTTGTAGAGAGCCTTGAGATAAAAGCCATTCAGGGAGGAAAGAACATATGAGCATTTTCAAGCCCGATCATAACTCCCGCAAAAGGTTTTACGATAAAACAGGCATTGCAAAATACAGAGAATGGCGCGGAGTCAAGGACACGGTTTATGACTATTCCCAATGGCTCATCAACCTCGGCATAATGGGCGGATTTATAGCCAAAGCGCCCGTGCGCATCATGCGCGGTATGCTCGAGTACCGTTGGCTCGGAAGCTATCTCGGCGCTCTGCATTGGATAGACAAGTGCATGGAAGGCCTTACGGGGCCCGCGCTTGAGGTTTCTCATACGCAGATGCACGCCATAATGAAGACATCTACCGACCATATCGCTCAGATGATGAAGGGCGACAGACGCTTCGGCGAGAATGAGGCGGCAAAGAGGCAGATAGTGTTCGAGCAGACGATGGGCCCCGAAATACTCGGCGGCTTCCCTGCTCTTCAGCCCGTTCTGCTTGAAGCGATGCAGGGTCTTGTCGGCACGTGGATGGATCAGTCATTGCCGACGCATTATCTCGATGCCATAGAGCATTTCGGCCTCCCGTCTGACTCGTGCAGGCTCTCTGCGACGACTGTAGGAGTGGCCATAAGAGATGATTTTCCTAAAAACGGCGCGGCGCTTATCGTGAACAATATGCCATGCGATTCGTCAACGATGAACAGCCAGCTCGTTCGCCGCCGTCTTGATATTCCCGAGCTCGTCGCGGCGCTTCCGATGCGCTGGGATGATCCGTACACGGATAAGTACGCCCTCTATCAGATGAAGCGTATTATCAAATTCGTCTCCGATACAACGGGAGAGCGGTTTGACGAAAAAGCCTTCTTCGATATGATGGACAAACACAACGCGGAGGTCAGCGCGGAGAAGGAGCAATGGGACTATATGGCCACGCCGTATACTCCGTTCGGCTGCTCCACGGTCAACCTTTTCCATACGACTATGTACGCTTTCTCGGGAGGACGCGTTCCGGCAATTAATAAGGCACAGATAAAGACGCTTGAGATCGCCGCAAGGGCGTATGAAAACAAGATTAACTGCTTCCCGAAGGCGAGACACAGAATGCTCATCTGGGGCGGCCCGGCCTGCTATTTCTTCCATCTTCCGAACTGGCTGTATAACTGCTGGGGTGTGCTCGTAGTGGCACAGATGGATAATTTTGAGGGCTGCACCACTATACCGACGGATGATCTTGACGGTGCGCTTACGGGTGTTGCAAAGAGCTATGAGAGGGGCATAATGCGCCGACATCTCACCGGAGGCTATGAGCATCTGCTTGAGTTCTGGAACCTTGCGGAGAGCTTTAAGTGCGACATGGTGCTGCTCCATGAGGATATCACCTGCAAGGGCGCGCTGGGGCTGAGCGGCATTATGAACGACTCTGCCGCGGAACACCCACGCATTCACCTTATCTCCGTGCCGAACGATATGTTCGACCACAGAACTATATCAAGAAACGATATACGCCGCTGCGTTAATTCCTATATGTCTGCCGTACTTCGCGAGGAGCCGCTTGACGCTTCTCTGCTTGATTACGATGACGATATGGGATGGTAAACTCACCTTTCAGGAGAACATTAATGAAAAAAACGATTTCGGCGCTTCTGCTCATCGCTGTGCTTGCTTCAATATGCCTGATGAGCGGATGCGGCCTTACAAAAACAAAAGATACCGAGCCTGCTGCTGCGGCAGAGCCGGAGCACACGCCGACTCCCGAACCGACACCGACACCCGTACCCGATACGACACCTGCGACGGTGCTCGTCGATGATCTTCCCGCAGCGCTGCTGAAGCTTGAAAGGGGAACAGAGGTTGAGGTTCAGTCCGAGAGCGGGGAATATTACCTTTGCAGGATAAATGATAATAAGCTGTACATAGAGAAGCGCTTTGTGAGGCTTATAAATGAAAAGGATACCGAGTGGGAAGGCTTCGTCCTTGAAAACGCCGAGTTTTTCGACGACATATATCTTACGCATAGCGCGGGGATAAAGGCTGACAAAGGCATTCCTGTTACAGTTTTCGCGGAGATGGGGCTTTGCCTCGGCGTGAGATTTGAAGACGGCAGGGAATGCTACACTAAAGCGGAGTATATTTCCGCGGATGACCCAATGGCGAACAGCGGCGCATACTCCGGCTTCGAGCCCACTGACGGCGGCGATATCCAGCTTTCCTCCAACGGCGATTTTTACTTCTCATTCCTAAGCGGAGGCTTTCCGACGAAAGGATATATCAGGGCTGACGGAGTTGAAGCGTATTACTGCTTCTTCTACAGGGGAGACCTTATAAATGTAATTAAAACGGAGAACGCCACGGCGGAGATACTGTATTTCCAACAGGTGCTGACCGTTTCGGAGAAGTTCATCCGCGGCCATAACAAGGCGGTATTCGTCGCGTGGGAGGGGTATGCGCAGAACGATGCTATCTTCTTCGGCGATTTCCGTATGCAGACAGAGCCTGAGCTTATCAAGGCGAACACCAATGCGGTCGTTCTTGAAGAGTTTGAAGATTGCTACTATGTTGAGGTAAACGGCAAACGCGGTTTCATGCCGCTTGAATGTATCGGAGACTCAGAGGCTGAGCCGCCCGTAACATACTACGGCGGAGGCTACAGCGGTTATAATGAAGGCGGCGAGTGGACAGATCCCGCGCTGTAATCAGACAAAATAAAAAACGGACACAGTCGAAATCAAATCGGCTGTGTCCGTTTTAGGTTATAGGTTGAACTCGAAGAGTGAAAACTCGGGTACATGTTCTATTCCCCGCTCAAGATCTGCCGTGCCTGCATAGGTGAAGCCTAAGCCCGTATAGAGCTTTATTGCGGGAAGATTATCAGGTACTACGTCGAGGCGAACGGCCTTATAGCCGCCTTTTCGCGCCGTTTCGAGCGCATGGCCGACCATTGCCTTGCCTATGCCATTGCCGAATTGCCCGACGGCTACGGCAAGCATATGTATAACGAGATACTCGCCTACCTTAAGCTGCCTGCGCCAGCTTCCCTTATCGTAGTTACCCTCGGGATCGGCATTCAGCTTGTACGCACCGACGGCTCTGTCGTTATTTATGCAGATGTAAAGCTCGCCGTTTTCCGTGCAGCGCTTTACGTTTTCAACGGTAGGGTAGACCTTGTATATCCATCGGGGATAGTTTGTTGAGTTTTCAAGGGCGAAAACGGCGTTATCATACATGGCGCCGACTTCTGCGATGTATTCTTCAGTGCACTTGACAATATCCATCATTTATCCCTATGTGTTTCGAACCATTCGGTTATCTCGGAAAGTCTCTTGAGTCTGTGCTTAGGCTTGCCGCTGCGTGAAAGCTCATGATTTTCGCCCTTGAAGCAGACAAGTCTCGCTTCCGCACCATTGCGAACGAGCGCGGAATACATCTGATAGCCTTGGTCGATAGGGCAGCGGTAATCCTCAAAGGAGTGGATGAAGAGAGTAGGCGTTTTTACCCTGTCGGCATACTTGAGAGGACTGTGCCACCACAGCTTGTCGTGATTCGTCCAAATATCTGCCGCGTTCTGATCCTCGCCGAAATCGTAGCCTATGTCGGATACGCCGCAGAAGGATGTCCAGTTAGAGATAGAGCGCTGGCTTGCGCAGGCGCGGAATCTGTCTGTGTGGCCGATTATCCAGTTCGTCATGAATCCGCCGTAGGAGCCGCCAGTTTCGAAGAAGTTGGCCTTATCCATCTCGGGATAAGCCTCAAGCGCGGTGTCACAGAACGCCATGAGGTCGTCGTAATCGACGGTGCCGTACTTTCCGCAGATGTCCATGAAGTCTCCGCGGCCGTCAGAGCCGGTAGGATTGCAGAATATGACAAAGTATCCGAGACCGGCCCAATACTGCATCTCGTGATAGTAGACTGGGCCGTAAACTGTCCTCGGGCCGCCGTGAATATCAATAATAACGGGGTACTTCTTTCCCTTTTCAAAGCCGAAGGGCTTGAGCACAAAGCCGTGTATCTCCTGACCAGCCCTTTCAAAGTTCAGAATCTCCGGCTCGGCAATATACTTGCCCGCGCAGGCGCGGGTATTGAACGAGGACAGACACCTGCAGTTTTCATTATAGAGCTCCTGCGGCCTCATGCCGTAAAGAGCGCAGGCGAGGACGTGGCCGTCGGGCGTGATATCAAAGCAGTCTACAGAGCCCTTTCCTGCCATAACGGTGTTGATCTCGCCGTTCTCAAGCTTGAGAAGGTTGCAGTTATCATAGCTTGTGCAGGTGAAATAAAGCGTATCACCGATCACTCTCGCGCACTCGCCGCCGCCGTAGCGCACGTCCGAGCCGACCGTCGAGCCGATGTCTTTATTAATACGGGCGTAAAGGGAGATATTGCCCGTGGAATAATCAAGCGTATAGAAATCGGAGGGGGAGCAGATGCCGCAGTGAAGATCGCTTGCCGCGAGGATCATTTTGCTGTCGCAAAGGAAGTATGTGCCGATCATAAATGCCTCATTGCTGGAAGCGACGGTCTTCGTCTCTCCGGATGAAAGCTCCGTGCAGTATACGGTCTCACCGGCAAAATACTTAGGGGAGGGAACGGTCATATCGAGCATTGAATAATAGACCTTTTCACCGGCCTTGTCGACCTTAACATCGGAAACGCTCATTCCCTTGGGCGTGAGCTGAGAGAGCGCCTTCTTGGCGGAGCTGTAATAATACAGAGCGCTGTAGGAATTATGATGGAAGGTGCCTCCGTTCCACCACCACGGATACTGCGTGACTATTTCATAGTCTTCGCCGTCCTTCTGTGCGGCAAGATACTTTTTTGCGAGTTTTTCATCTCCCTTGTAAAGCTCCTCATAGCCGGGAAAAACAGAGCAAACTGCGATAAAATCGCCGTTGCTAAGAGGAATGAGCTTCTCTGTCGGAACAGGCAGCGTCAAAAACGGTACGGCCTCGCCTCCGCTGATGCTTATTTTATAGAATTTAGAGGCGAGAGACGGCTCTTTAGAAGCATCTCTGTCTGCCGGGAAGACAACGGTGTCACTGTCCAGCCAGAAGAAAGCGCCTTCCTTTCCGCCTGATGTCAGCTGACGGACAGTGCCGTTTTTGCGGATGTACAGATTGCGCCTGTAAGAGTTGGACTTCACATCCGCTGCCGTGACGCAGAAGCAGGCCGCGGAGTATTCGGGGCTGAATTCTATGTTGGAGATGAATTTGAGACGGGTGAACTCGTCAAGTGAAATAGGCTTCATATCTATCCTCCGAAGTTTAAACTTTGAATCTGTCTATGCAAAGGGACGGGTCGTAGTATACCTTGTCGTCCTCTGTCAGCTCCATTTTGCCATTGCTGACTTCAACAACGTTGATGACGCAGTTGAACGGAGCATGACCGTGCCAAAAATCGTTTGTGTCGTAGAACTCATTCAACATACAGCGCAGGGCACACCCGTGAGTCGAAACGAGGACATTGCCGTAATCCTTTTCTGCGAGCTCATGCAGAAACGCCTGCGTCCGCTTGACGACATCTGAAACGCTTTCGCCGTTTGGAAAAGCGCCGAGGCTCAGAGGGGCTTCAAAAAAACGCTTTATATCGGCAATGTTTATCTCGCCGTATTCCGGGCGGAAATGCTTCTCCTCATAGTCGCCCGCATGTATCTCTTTGATCCTGTCATCAAAAATGATGGGGCAGGAGTTGCCTGTGCCGCGCAGAATTATTTCGGCAGTCTGCCTTGCTCTTATGAGCGGGCTTGAGAAGGCGGCATCAAATTTGATCCTGCCCAAGCCTTTCGCAGTCTCCTCGGCAAGCATCACACCGTAGTCATTCAAAGGGTAGTCGGTCCAACCCTGAAACAGCCCGAGCTTGTTTGCATCCGTTTCGCCGTGACGTATAATGTATATTTTCATTTCAACTTCTCCATATCATATAACTTGTTGACTAATATAGCATAGATCGCTTTAAAATGCGAGTGTTTTCAAATTAAAAAAGCCCCGATACCGAAACGGTATCAGGGCTGTGCGTTTTTACAGGGAATTATTCGGCGTCTTTCTTGGTGCACATATTGATTACAACGTATACGAGAGAGGCAACTGCGAGGATGATGCAGAAGCCGAGAATACCCATCGTGTAAGCGCTGACATCTGCGCAGAGGGGATAGGTGAATCCTGCGCCGAAGCCGGGGATGATGATTGCGGTGAGTGCGCCGAAGAATGCGATCCAGCTGATGATGCAAGCTGCGAGATTCTTCTTCGCAAGGCCGAGGATACCGCCGACAATGCCGAGAATAGCGGCAACTGCGAGGACTAAAACATCAATGATGCGGCCGACAACCTCATCGGTAACTGCAACACCCACATCATCAAGGAAGCTTAGTGCAGTCTCAGCGGCGAGGGAAGCCTTGTCAAGGTCAACTACCTTGCTGCCGAGCCAAACGGCATCTTCGCCGTCGGTGCCCTTGAGCCAATAGGAGTAATCGCCGAGACGATCTCCGATGGAGGGAACGATTGCCTTTCCGTCTTCGGTGTAGTATGTATCGGTTGCAACTAAAGTATCAAGACCGGCAATAAGCTGAGCTTCTCCGTCCTCATAAACGGCAAGCTTTTCGCGTCCTTCGGTAAGCTGAATTTCGCTGCTTGCAAGGGTCTCCTTGCCTTCAGCAAGCTGCTTCTTGCCGTCCTCAAGCTTCTTCTCACCGTCGGCTATGGCAACGCGTCCGGCGCTGATCTTTCCACCTGCGGCAGCAAGCTGATTATCCTTGGAATCGAGCGTTGCCTTTGCAGCGGCAAGCTTTGCCTCATTTTCGGAAATTGTAGCCTCTGCAGCGGCTATCTTGGCCTCTGCTGCCTCAAATGCAGCTATCTGCTCCTGACCGGACTCATATTCCGCGCAGAGGGAAGGAATGGTGTAGCCTGCGAGACTTGCGTTCATAAGGGTGCTGTACTTATCCATCTCGGACTGTGCGGATGCGGCTGCAGCTTCATCGCCGGCTGCAACTGCTGCATCATACTCAGCTTTAGCGGCACTGTACTTGTTGTTAAGGGGCATTACGATAGTGTAGATAGGCTGAACAAGTGCGAGCTTCTGCTTGCCCTCATTGTATGCCTCACGGTTAGCCTCAAGCTCTGCCTTGCCTTCGGCAAGCTGCTGCTTTCCGGCCTCGAGCTTTGCAACTGCCTCGTTGTAGCTCTGGTGTGCTGCCTCAAGCTGAGCAGCACCGGAAGCGTAGGATGCGACACCGGCGTTGAGAGTTTCTTTGCTGCTTGCAAGAGTCTCTTCACCTTCGGCAAGCTTTATCTCATTTTCTTCAATAAGCTTCTTGCCTTCTTCAAACTGCTTTGATCCGTCCTCATATGTAATGACGCCGTTTGCAAAGGTCTCAAAATTTTCGGAGAGCTGGCTTACGCCGTCCTTGAGCATATTGATTTTTTCAATTGCTTCATCATGTCTTTCCGTCCATTTTTCTTTTGCGCTGATTACATCCTTAAAGGAAACGCCGACACCAACCAGACAAAGCAGGGACGCAACAATAAGAATTGCTGCCATAATGCGATTTGCTGTTTTCATATCTTCCTCCATAATAATAGGCAATATATTTGCCCAAATTTTACTATGTCTATTTTATAACAATATTTGTGTATGTCAACAAAAAATATTAAAAAAACTGAATTTCGTTTAGAGCCTGTGCATTGAACCCTTAATCCGCCGCAGAAGCTTCTTCGGATGCAGGCTTAGCGGAAACAGGCGTGAATATCATGTCAAGGTCAGTCTCGGTGTCGATGCCGGGAATAGAGCCCGAGAAGCTGTACTGCCACATATCAACTCCGTAATAAAAGCTCGGCCAACTCATATCGGGGAGTGAAAACCAGAATTTATAGGAGTTGAGGCGCTGAAGGTCAAACAAGTAATAACCGGTCAACCGTCCGAAATAGACACACGGTTCATAGCCGGCGTTTTTGACCGTCTCGCAGAAGGCAACCGCGCAGTCATTTAAAATACTCGGATCGAGATCGGCTGTGCGCTCGTCCTCCTCCCAGTCGAATACGACAGGCAGATCAACGCTGTATGGCTGAAGATTTGATATCACATACTCGGCCTCTTCAAATGCCTCTGTCACGGTTTTAGCTTGGGAGAAGAAGTACACTCCGACCTTGAGCCCCGCGTTCTTCGCGGCGATGATGTTTGAGGAGAAGTATTCGTCGAGGAAAAGTCCGCCCTCCGTTGTGCCTCGCCTTCCGAGGCGTATGTAGGCAAAGTCGATTCCCGAGGCGGCTACCTCCGACCAGCGGATGAGCTTCTGATGCTCGGAAACGTCGATGCCGAGCATTACCTCATAGTCATTGCCTTTATACGAAGGGTAGCCGGAGGAGGCTTTAAAGCTGTTTTCGTCAAACGGGTTGACGGCAACGCCCTCAAGCGGAGTGTACCATGTCCAGTCCTCACCGTCATATATGTATACCTGACCCTCGTGCGGGTCGACCTCTTCTTCCTGCGACGGTCTTCGGGATAAAAGCAAAAGGACAAAGAATCCTGCTATGACTATTATAATTAAAGCGAGTATTAGCCTCGGTCGGACAGCTGTCTTCATTGTATGAAACTCCAATCGGTCAGTTCCAATATATAATATCACACAGAAATATTAAATGCAAATAAAGCCGAAAAAAGGACGGTGTCAAGATGTTGTAGGAAA
>DCGN01000137.1:1460-6209 GCA_002315275.1 Clostridiales bacterium UBA1777 | reverse complement strand
TGATGGCACTCACATCCATCACGAAGCTCAGCGCATACAGCAACAGCATCACAAGCACGGTCGCCATCTCCTCTCTCACGAATCTCACAGAGCTGTATCTCGGCGGAAACAAAATTACCGATTTTTCCGGTATAGGCAAGCTCAAGAGTCTGCTCAAGCTCGGGCTTGAATATACGGGCCTCAAGGAAGACGATCTTTCTCTGCTCTATAAGCTCGGCTCGCTCTTCACTCTTGATATTACCGGAAATGAGGATATAAGCGGCGAGAGCTTCGACAAGCTTCAGTCCACGCTCAGTTCCTGCACGATATACCACTCCGATCTCGTCTATTCGATAGAGATCGGCGGTACGAAGTTCCGTCAGGATTCAACAGAGCTTGATCTGAGCAGCAAGAACATAACCGATATTTCAAATCTCTGTCTCTTCCCCAAGCTTGAGTCCGTCAATCTGAGCGGGAACAATCTCTCCAATATCTATTCGATTGAATGGGTTACTTCGCTGAGAAAGCTGAACCTCAGCAACAATCTGATCGAGGATATAACGGCCATAGCCTGTCTCAACGAGCTTACCGTTCTCGATCTTCGGAACAACAGCGTCTCGTCTATTCTGCCTCTTATAAAGCTCTCAAAGCTTGAGATCCTTTATCTCGGCGGAAACAATCTGACGGAAGAACAGATCGAAACTCTTAGAGCGGCTTTACCGAACTGTGATATCCACACCGAGGGATAAGCATTGATCTCCGCTGTATGCCGCGCCGATTTTATCCGCGCGGCATATTTTAATCTTAATATTTCTTTGATTAGTTAGTATTTTAATGCAATCATAAAGCAAAGTGTTATAATCCATAATATATATTGAATGCATTGAGGATAATTTAATGTCTGATACAGAAGTTATAGAACCCGAAGTCAAAACTGACGATATAAAAGAAGCAAAGCGCAAAAAGCTTATAAAATATCTCAAGATCGCCATTATCATCGTATGCGTGTATCTCGTTGTCATTGCCGTTGCCGCCTGCATCGTTGACGGGCGTCACGCTGAGATTGAGATGAACGGCTCGGATGAGGTACGGATTGAATACGGCTCTGCATACAATGATGCCGGTGCCGTTGCCTATTCACGCGGACGCGTCTTCGGTGAGTGGAGCAAGCAGCCGGAAGTAACCGTTTCCGGCGAAGTAGACTCCGCAAAGCTCGGCGAATATGAGATAATCTATACTGCTGAGGTGTTCGGCAGAGAGGCAACGTCAACGCGCCGTGTCATCGTTGAGGATACAACACCGCCCGTGATAACTCTTGACCGCAAGAACAACAATTCAGCTACATGGTTTGACGGTTATATCGAGGAGGGCTTTTCTGCCTCCGATAATGTTGACGGTGATCTGACAGCCTCTGTTGTACGCACCGAAGACGGAAATACCGTAAAATATACCGTTACCGACTCCTCCGGCAACACAGCCACAGCGGAGCGTGCCGTTACCTACACTATCACATCTCCCATTCTCGCACTCAACGGAGAGGCTGATATGTGGGTTCAGGCAAGTCAGGGCTTTACCGACCCAGGCTGCAGCGCGACGGATTCTCTCGGCAACGATCTTTCCCAGTATCTTACCGTTGAGGGCAGCGTTACCCCTTGGATTGCCGGAACCTACGATCTCACCTACTCAATTACAAATGCACGCGGCGATTCCGCTTCGGTGCAAAGAACCGTAAATGTATATTCCGTTGACAGACCCGCTGTCGTCAAGCCCGAGGAAAAGACGATATTCCTCACATTTGATGACGGCCCGGGTCCCTATACCGAGGAGCTCCTCGATATACTTGACGCATACGGCGTAAAGGCAACGTTCTTCGTCACCAACTGCGACAGCCGTTATGCAAATATGATCGGCGAAGCCTACAGACGCGGCCACGCTATCGGAGTTCATACCTACAACCACAATTACTACGATATATACGCAAGCGAGCAGGCTTATTTCGACGATTTCAACGCAATGGAAAACCTTATCTATCAGCAGACGGGGAATTACACAAACATCTTCCGCTTCCCCGGCGGCAGTTCAAACACCGTAAGCAGCTTCAACCCGGGAATTATGAGCAGGCTGTCTCAGGCAATGCAGGATATGGGCTACAGGTATTTTGACTGGAACATCTCGAGCGGTGATGCCGGTGAGACTAAGGATACCGATCAGATAGTTGAAAACGTAACAGACGGCTGCAAGGAACACACTCTATGCGTTGTGCTTCAGCATGACATTAAGGACTACAGCGTTGCCGCGGTTGAGGAAATAATTATTTGGGGGCTTGAGAACGGATATAAATTCTCATCCCTCAACATGACGAGCTTTGAGGCGCACCATGGAATTGCCAACTGATACCCTCGCTGCGGTTTATCCCTCCCCTCTCGGTGAGATTATCCTCGCATCGAGCAACGGTATCCTACGCGGGTTGTGGTTCAGCGATCAGAAATATGCCTGCGCGGGTCTCACCTCTTACAGAAGTGTCCCTCTCTCGGACGAAGCTTTCTGCGATGTTTCGGCATGGCTCGATGATTACTTTGAAGGAAGCAGGATTCCTCCGCTGTTCCCGTTTGAGCCGCTCGGAACTGCGTTTCAGAAAAGAGTATGGGCAGAGCTCATGAGCATTCCGTACGGGCAAACCTCTTCATACGGAGCTATAGCCTCAACGCTCGGCTGTAAAAGCGCAAGAGCCGTCGGCTCTGCAATAGGCAAAAATCCGATATCGGTCGTTATCCCCTGCCACAGAGTTGTCGGCTCAAGCGGCAAGCTCACGGGCTATGCGGGAGGCCTCGGCCGAAAGGAAAAGCTTTTGGCATTGGAAATGGCATATATTTCAGAATAACGCTTAAAATTACGCCTGCGGCAAGTTTCTGCCGCAGGGGCGTATTGACATATTGTCTGTTTAATTGTATCATAATCGAGGCTTGGAAAAGCTAATATGCGTTGCATCCGCTATCGCGGAGCGACAGCAGGAGGTTCAAATGAATAGTTCCACGTTTGGAAATGTCAGACGGCTGACAGGCCTTGCGCTGTTGTCCTCGCTTGTCATCGTGCTGACGGTGTTAGGCTCATTTATTCGCTTTGGGCCGTTTACTATCACGCTTGCGCTTGTCCCCATCATCGTAGGGGCAGCTATATACGGAGAGTTTTACGGTGCGCTGCTCGGCGGGTTAATGGGCATTATTGTTATCATAAACGGTATGATGTCCGGAGACATAGGCACGGTGACTCTGTGGAGCATCGATCCCTTCTGGCTTATCGTTGTATGTATCTTAAAAAGCGGTCTTGCGGGCTTTCTTGCGGGAGTCGTATACTCAGCTCTCAAGGAAAGAAATCACCTTGTTGCCGTTATTCTCGCCGGCATAGTTTGCCCGCTTACAAATACTGGCGTATTTATCATCTCGCTGCTCACGGTTTTCAAAGCTGCGCTATACTCATGGTCGGGCAATAACGACGTGCTCACATATGTAATCTTTATCCTCACGGGATGGAATTTCATTGTCGAGCTGTCTGTAAACCTCGTTCTGGCAACAGGCATATCGTCCATTATCAAATACGGTTCAAAAGGAGTATCAAAATGATACTTGCAATAGATGTAGGAAACACCAATATAGTCATAGGCTGCATAGATCAGAACAACATCAGCAGCGTTGCCCGAATTGAGACGCATATCAACTCCACCGTTGCGGAGTACGAGCTTACGCTTCATCAGCTGTTCTCATATAAGGGCATTGATCCGAAATCGCTTGAGGGCGCAATTATTGGCTCTGTGGTGCCGCCTGTCACGTCACGCCTGAAGGAAGCCATCAAAAACTTTGCGGGGCTTGACAGCCTCGTTGTAGGCCCCGGAATGAAAACGGGTATGAATATCCGCATAGATGACCCCTCATCCCTTGCAGCCGACCTTCTCGCCGGCAGCGTTGCCGCAATGATGCTCTACGGCAAGCCCACTCTAATCCTGGATATGGGTACTGCCTCCACGCTTTTTGCCGTTGACAGAAGCGGCGCTTTCATCGGCGGAGCAATTATTCCCGGCGTTGCCCTTTCCTACCGTGCCCTTGCAAACGGGACGAGCCTTCTCCCCACCATCTCGATAACGCCCCCGAAAAAGTGCATCGCCACCAACACGGTCGACTGTATGCGCTCCGGCGCAGTATTCGCTACCGCTTCGATGGTCGACGGTCTGATAGACAGATTTGAGGAGGAGCTCGGCGAAAAATGCGTTGTCGTCGCGACCGGCGGTATTGCGCGGCACATAATCCCCTACTGCAAAAAAGAGATAATCTTTGACGATGACCTCATGATGAAGGGTTTATGGATACTGTATCAGAAGAATAAATAAAAAAATCGGCTTGTACCAAAAACGGTACAGGCCGATATCGTTTTACAGCTTTACTGCTCGTTCCACTTTTTGATCTCGGTGCGCAGCCAATCTGCCCACTTGTCAATTCCCTCGCCGGTGCGGGAGGAGATGGGGATAATGGTGATGTTGGGATTGAGCTTCTTTACGCGGTCAACGCATGCCTCAATATTGAAATCAAAATACGGCAGAACGTCGATCTTGTTTATAAGAAGGACATCGCAGATGGAGAACATGAGAGGATACTTAAGGGGCTTATCGTCGCCCTCGGGAACAGAAAGGATCATTGCGTTCTTGACGCTGCCGGTATCAAACTCCGCAGGGCAGACGAGGTTGCCGACGTTTTCAAGGATAGCAAAGTCAACATCATT
>DCGN01000137.1:0-1400 GCA_002315275.1 Clostridiales bacterium UBA1777 | reverse complement strand
CCGCCGGTATGGAGCTGAATGACCTTTGCGCCGGTCTTCTCAATGGTAGCGGCATCGACATCGGAGTCAATGTCTGCTTCCATAACGCCGATACGGAACTCGTCCTTAAGTGCGGCGATGGTCTGTCTGAGGGTCGTGGTCTTGCCGGAGCCGGGAGATGACATGAGGTTGAGAAGGAACGTCCTATCCTTCTTAAGCTCTGCGCGGAGCTTGTCAGCCTCTCTGTCATTGTTTTCAAATACGCTCTTTTTTATTTCGAGTACTCTGAAGCCTTCCATTATATAAAACCTCCTGAAGATTAATTATCAGCTTTTTTATAATACCATATTGGGTCATCAAATACAATACTGATTACTGTTTTATACATTTTCAATTTTCAAAAATGCTGAGTGCCTGCCTGATATACTTCTCATATTCTGACGAAACCGTCAGATAATTCCCGCAATCGAACCGTTCTATAATATTGCAGGTTTCTTTTGCCTGATAGAGCACCTTTTCAAGCTCCGATGCATCATCTCCGGCCTTCCAGTCCACACACGGCAGGAGGCACGCTTTGACTGCCGCGTTGACGGTCCTCCCCTCGCTGAACAGCCATTTGATAAAATCCGTAGTTATCGGGCCATGTGAAACATCCTCATTGGTATAGGCAAGGCCGCGCATCTTTGCTATACAGCACCTCTCCTCACCGTCTATACACGGTGAAAGGCAAACCCGTATTTTGGACAAATCGATTTCAGACAGTGCATCTGAATAAACATACGCCGCCATCATGCTCCCCGACTCTACAAGCTTTGCAGGAGCCTCTCCTCCGAGGTACAGCCCGCCGTCAAATGCAAGCCCGGCCACTGTATTATATATATCAACATAGAGAACACTCTTCAGGTTATCATCCTCGCTGCCGAGCTTCTCCCCCTTTGAAAGTAGGAGTGCATTTATCATCGCGCTGTAGTCATCGACACCGAGAAACCCGTTTTTTATCGTACTCGCTCTCTCGCAAAGCGAGAAGAAATCCTCAACCGTCTCGTCGGCCAAACCGTCTTTGTAGGCAAGTAGCTGAACTGACGCTCCGACCGGGAAAAACGATTTACCTACAAAATCATCCGAAGCCACGGCAAAGCTTTCAAATTTAAAGTCATTCGCGGAAATGACCGGACTTACGAGGAGTTCGCGGTCATTCAGCGACTCGGCTATCGTTCTGTCGCACAAAAGCAGGGCGGGTCTGCTTTCATCAAGCTTCTCGGCAAGCTCATTCTCGCTTGCGAACATGACCGTCTTTAGTCTATATGCTTCTGATCTTCCGGAAGCGTTATACTCATCGGCAAGCGCAGAAAGCTCCTGTGCAAAGGGTTCCGCTTCAAGACACCATATTTCAACTGTTTCTTTTTCAAGTATTTTCGGGT
>DCGN01000096.1:12236-12385 GCA_002315275.1 Clostridiales bacterium UBA1777 | reverse complement strand
CCCGATGCGACGGCCTTGTTGCCTTCATCGTCGTAAGCGATGGCCGTGATGGGAACGCCCGCCTGCACGAGCGTGCAGAAATGCACGGGCACGCGCCTCATCTCGCCGTCACCGTAGGCTTTTCTTGCGGCGGTGAACATTTTCTCGGC
>DCGN01000096.1:0-12205 GCA_002315275.1 Clostridiales bacterium UBA1777 | reverse complement strand
TCCTTGTCGGGCTCGCTCCTTGTGCCGAGCATGTCCTTCTTTGTGCCGTCATAATAGCCCTGAGTGAAGCCGCTTCTGGAAAAAGCCTTCTCGAGAAGCTGCATGTCCTCCGCGGAGGGGTTCTTATGCTCTTTGATGGCCTTGGAATATATCCCCGTTACGATGGCGCTGTATTCGGGGCGCTTCATTCTGCCCTCGATCTTCACGCAGGCAACGCCCGCGGCCTCAAGCTCCTGCAGTCTGTCCGCAAGGCAGCTGTCCTTGAGGGAGAGCGGATAATCGTCCATCCTGCCGCCGAGACTGTACTGCAGTCTGCACGGCTGGGCGCACATGCCTCTGTTGCCGCTTCTTCTGCCGATAAGGCTCGACATATAGCACTGACCCGAGTGGCAGAAGCACAGCGCGCCGTGCACGAACACCTCTATCTCTATCGGGGAGCGCTCGCAGATGAACCTGATCTGCTCAAAGCTCAGCTCGCGCGCAAGCACGGCCCTCGTGCAGCCCATCTCCGCGGCGGCGCATACCCCCGCGAGATTGTGGATGCTCATCTGCGTGCTGGCATGTATGGGGATGTCTGGCAGAGCTATCCTGATATTCTTGGCGAGGCCGAGATCCTGAACGAGGATGGCATCGGCGCCCGCGTCCGAGGCGATGCGCGCCGCCGTGACGGCGTTGGGGATCTCTCTGTCGCTCACGAGCGTGTTGAGCGTAACATAGACCTTGCAGCCTCTGATGTGGCAATAGCCGACGGCCTTTCTGAATTCTTCAATTGAGAAATTCTTAGCCCCGCGCCTTGCGTTGAAATCTCCGAGGCCGAGATAGACAGCATCAGCCCCGTTCTGAACGGCGGCAATAACGGCTTCGGGAGAGCCCGCGGGGGATAACAGTTCCAGCATTTCAGATAACTCCTTATTTGCAAAAGCACCCGCGCCCGTTCATAGGCGCAGTACCACTTATATACCATACATGGCTGATTATAACACATATATGTATCTTGCGACAAGTCAATTTTAATGTTATAATAGGCACAAGTGTGGAAGATTTGAAAATTTTTGTCGGAGAAGCTTGAAACATGTCTGAATTTCTGTCTGACAACAGCATAATCGAGAAGATCATCGCCGCGCATGACGGGGATATGGCGCTGCTGTATCTGTATCTGTCTTCACACGCGGATGCTTCTGCCGACGATGCCGCGGCCGCTCTTTGCAGAACGATGAGCCAGATAAACGATGCCCGCGAAAAGCTCTGCCGCATCGGCGCTCTGCCGTCGGCTGTCTCGCCCGTCTCCCCCGTTTCCGTGGCCGAGAAGCCCGCGGCGGACAGGCTTCCCGAGTATACCCGCGAGGAGATAGTCCGCTGCACGAAGGATGACGATGTCTTCCTCGCCGTCATTCAGGAGGCCTCCAAGGCGTTCGGCCGCCCCGCCTCCACAAGTGAGGTTCAGAAGCTCGTCGGCATATACAAGCACCTTGCCATGCCCGCCGAGGTCATCATGGAGCTTATCAACTACTGCTCCGAGCTCTGCCGCGTAAAGTTCGGCGGCATGAGAACGCCCACAGCCTCCGCCCTCGAAAAGGAAGCCTACACGTGGGCGCGCCTTGAGCTTACGACGATGGAGGCCGCCGAGGATTATATCGAGACACGCAGGAAGCTTTGGGACAAGGTATCCGAGGTGAAAGGCGTGCTCGGCATTACGGGCAGGCAGCTCACCGCCACCGAATGGAACAGCATCGAGCGCTGGCTCTCGCTCGGGTTTGACGTGCCCGCGATTTCCCTTGCCTATGACAGAACGATCACGCGCACGGGAGAGCTCAAGCTGAATTATATGAACAGGATATTCGCAAACTGGCACACCAAGAGCGTCTACACTGTCGAGGCCATCGAGCAGAAGGAGGGTCATGCCTCCCCCGTTCAGACAGCCGCAAAGGCGCAGAATACGCAGTCGGCCTCTCAGGAGGAGAAGATGCTCAAGTTTATAAGCGCAATAAAGAAGGGAGAAACAGTCCATGGCGTATGACGGAAAGCTTCTCGCCAGAGCAAGAGGCGAGCTTGAAAAGATCAAAGCCGCGAACAGCGCCGAGGAGCAGCGCCGCCGCGACAGCTTATACGCGTCCATTCCCTCCCTCGAGCGTACAGAGACCTCTATGCGCCTTCAGATGATAGAGCTCGCGAAGCTCGTTATCTCCGGCAAGCCCGACACGGCTGAGCGTATTGCCGAGCTTAGGGAAGAAAACACCGCTCTGCGCGAGCGCCGCAAGGCCCTCATCACCGGTGCCGGCCATCCCGAGGACTATCTCGAGCCCATCTGTTCATGCACACTCTGCAATGATACGGGTATATACAAAAACCGCGTCTGCGAGTGCCTCGATAAGCTATACAAAAACGAGATAACAAAGGAGCTTGCCCCCCTCCTGAGGGACAGCAATGCGAGCTTTGAAACCTTTAACCTCAATTATTACGGCGCGGAGCCGGGCAGAATGGGCATGTCCGACCGTGTTTTCATGAAGTCTGTCTTCGATTCCTGCAAGGACTATGCTGCAGGCTTTTCAAAGTCCTCCGAGAACGTTCTCATGCAGGGGTCAACCGGCGTCGGCAAAACGTTTCTCTCTGCCTGCATCGCCCGCGTGATTGCAGGCAAGGGCTTCTCCGTGTGTTATGAGACAACGGTGTCCGCCCTCGAGGCCTTCGAGCTTCAGAGATTTGCGAGAGACGCCGAAACAGCGGACGATGCCGCGAAGCGTGTGCGCCGTATGCTCGACTGTGACCTGCTCATTCTCGATGATCTCGGCACGGAGATGGTTACGAGCTTGACGGCGAGCGCCCTCTACACGCTCATCAACTCCCGCCTCAACAGCGCCCTGCCCATGATCATCTCCACCAACTGCACGGATGAGGAGCTCGCCAAGCGCTACACGCCGCAGATCTGCTCCCGTCTCGCAGGCTCCTTCAAGCACTTGCCCTTCGCGGGAAAGGATATACGAAAAATCATGAAGGAAGGATAAATTATGCAGCACGAAATTGTCAGCAGCATTCCCCTTTTGGATAAAAACGGTGATCTGTCCGAGCCGGGTTATGCGAAAAAGCTTCTCCCGGTCTACACCCGCGCAGGCGTAAAGGCATCAAAGCTCCGCCTCAAGGAGTGGGACTATTACCTTATCAGCAACGGTCATTTCGCCCTTGCGCTCACGATCGCGGACAACGGCTACATGGGGCTTGACTCTATCTCGCTCCTCTCCTTTGAGGGTGACGATAAGCTCAATCTCACCGTCAGCCCGATGTGCTTCATGCCTCTCGGCAAGGTCGGCCTTCCGGAGACCTCCGAAAAGGGCAGCGTGAGCCACAGCGGCAAGGGCTATGCCATCAGCTTTGAGAATGACGGCAGCGGCAGGCGCGTGCTCACCGCGCATATGGACAAGTTCGGCCCGAAGGGTGACCTCAGCGCAAACATCGAGCTATTCGATATTCCAGAGGAGAGCATGGTCATCTGCACCCCGTTCGACAAGCCTCAGCACTTCTATTACAACCAGAAGATAAACTGCCAGCGCGCCAGAGGCGAGGTCATCTACGGCGGCGAGCACCTCGTGTTCGATCCGTCCGAATCTTTCGCCGTGCTCGACTGGGGCCGCGGAGTATGGACGTATCACAACACGTGGTACTGGGGCTCCGCCTCCTATCATGTAAACGGCATCCCCTTCGGCTGGAACATCGGCTACGGCTTCGGCGACACCTCCGCCGCAAGCGAGAATATGCTCTTCTATAACGGCAGGGCGCACAAGCTCAGTCAGGTCAGGTTCAACATTCCCGGCAACGAAACGGACTTCATGTCCCCGTGGACGTTCACATCCGATGACGGACGCTTCGAGATGGACTTTGTCCCTCAGCTCGACAGAGCCTCCTGCACCGACATCAAGCTTATCAAGTCCGATCAGCATCAGGTGTTCGGCCGCTTCACCGGCAAGGCCGTCCTTGATGACGGAACGGTCATTGAAATAAAGGACTTCCCCGGCTTCGCCGAGAAGGTCGAGAATAAGTGGTAATTTCATAATGACGCACCCGCGGTATCGAATGCGCATTGATCCGATACCGCGGGTGCTTTATTTTAATCTTTGAATGTCAGATATTGACTATCTCGTATTCTCTCGTGCCTATGCCGACCTTTTCGGCCTGCTCGAGGCAGGAGCGCCAGTCCGTTTCGGGGTGGACGTTGATGAAGTGATCGTGATGATCCTCGAAGCCCTTCTCGGCCATAGTGTCGCCGAGTCTGGAGTTCGGCATCGGAGGCATCCTCATGCACGCGTCCGCACACGCCTGATCGAGTGCGACGGGGTCAAACGACGCAAACATGCCGACGTCCGGCAGGATGGGAGCATCGTTTTCGCAATGGCAGTCGCAGTTCGGGGAGATGTCGATAACGAGCGAGATGTGGAAGCTCGGTCTGCCGTCAACAACGGCCTTGGCGTACTCTGCTATTCTGCGGTTGAGAAGCTCGTTTGCATCGTTGTTGCCGAAGCTTATCGCGTCAAAGTTGCACGCACCGAGGCATCTGCCGCAGCCGACGCACTTGTCGAGGTCAACGCTCATCTTCTTCTCGTCCTCAAGATATACGAGGCCCTCGTTTGCGCACTCCTTCTGGCACTTTCTACAGCCGCGGCAGAGGCTCTTGTCCACAACGGTCTTGCCGGAGCAGTGCTGCTCCTTCTTGCCCGCTCTTGAGCCGCAGCCCATGCCGAGGTTCTTCAGCGCGCCGCCGAAGCCCGCCTCCTCATGGCCCTTGAAGTGAGAAAGGCTGATGATGATATCTGCATCCATTATCGCCTTTCCTATCTTGGCGTTCGTAACGTATTCTCCGCCGACGACAGGCACCTCAACGTCATCCGTGCCCTTGAGGCCGTCGCCGATAAGTATCGGGCAGTTTACAGTCATCGGAGTGAAGCCGTTTTCCCACGCGCAGTACAGATGCTCGAGCGCATTCTTGCGGCTGCCGGGATACATCGTGTTGCAGTCGGTGAGGAAGGGCTTGCCGCCGAGCTCGCGCACAACGTCAACAACGGCTCTCGCATAGTTCGGTCTGAGGAAGCTCAGGTTACCAAGCTCGCCGAAATGCATCTTGATGGCGACGAACTTGCCGTCCATGTCGATATCGCCGATACCGGCGGCCTTGATGAGCTTCTGCAGCTTGCCTGCAAGACCCATGCCGCGCTCAACGGTTCTCAGATCAGAAAAATAAACCTTTGCTTTTTCCATGTTCTTTTCTCCTGTTTTTTATAAAAACTTATCGAGCTCGACCTCGACGTTTGCCATTTTCTTCACCTTGGGCGCGACGATACGCTTGCCGCGTGTAATGACCTCGCTGATATTTCTCAGTGCCTTCAGGTCATCAAGCGGGTTGAGCTTCGTAACAACAAGGTCGGCGCACTTGCCCTTTGCCACGGTGCCGGTAATATCATCGATACGGGCTATTCTTGCGTTTACCTCCGTAGCGGTATGCAGAGCGAAGCTCTTTGAAACTCCGCAGAACTTTTCAAAGTAGTATACCTCTCGCCACATATCATAGTGCGTTATGAACGGGCAGCCTGTATCGGTGCCGAGGCCGACGGGGATACCGTTTTCGAGACATTTATCTGCGCAGTCGACAATGCCCTCAAACACGACCTTTCCGTTAAGCTGATCCTTCTCCTCGCAGTGCATAACGTCAAGATCAAAGAACGCATACGGCAGCGCCGGAGAGAGCGTTGCAACGTGCGCGGCATTTCTCTCCTTGAAAAGCGAGATGATCTGCTCGTCGGGCTTTGCGCCGTGCTCTATCGTGTCAACTCCGTTTTCGAGCGCAACGCGAACGCCCTCGGGGCTCTCAACGTGCGCCGCGACCATGAATCCGAGCTCATGCGCCTTGTCGCATGCGGCCTTGACAAGCTCAGGCTTCATCTTCAGAACGCCCGGCGTTCCGACCTCTTCGGCATCGAGCACGCCGCCGGTTATCATCAGCTTGATAAGGTCGGGCTTGTCCTTCGCGATCTTCTCAACGAACGCCGCTGCCTCCTCGGGAGTAGTGGCCTCATATGCAAGCGAACCGGCCATATGGCCGCCGGGAACGGAAACAGCCATGTTGCCCGCAAGAATCCTCGGGCCGACAGCTTTGCCGGAGTTTATCTTATCTCTGGTGAGCGTGTCATAGCTCTCAACTCCGCCTACGCTTCTCACAGTCGTAACGCCGGAGTACAGCTCCGTCTGAGAGTACTTGAGGTACATCATCTCAACAATCTTGCGCATGAGACCGTTGCTCGTGAGCAGCTTTACGAGCTTCTTTGTGTCGGTGGGTTTGTTTTTCGGCTTGCCGCTGCCGGGAATGTGAATGTGCATATTGATGAGACCGGGCATGAGATACTGTCCGCCGAGGTCCGCCTTTTCGTATTCGGCGGGAATCTCGAAAGCATCAACTATATCCGCTATGATCTCTCCGTCAACGAGCACGGCCTTGCCCGTAACCGGCTTCATGTCCTCGGTTCCGTCAAGAATGATGCAGTTTGTAAGCGCGTATTTTGCCATGATATCGCCCTCCCTGTATTGTATTTACAATGGTATTAATATATCATCATTCGCCTAATTCGTCAATCAAGAGAAAATCAGAAATCATGAGTGATGAGTGAGAAATTACTGTGCCGCTTCAGGGCTTATCGGAAGTACACCCCTGCGCCCTAATTTATCCGAACACGCAAAAACACCGGCAGGCCCCGCGGTCTGCCGGTATCGTATGCTTTTCGGTTATTCCTTGCTCTTGATGTACTTATCGATGCTCTCTGCGCCCGTCTTGCCTGCGCCCATGGCGAGGATAACGGTTGCAGCGCCGGTGACTGCGTCGCCGCCCGCGAACACGCCCTCGCGCGACGTTGCGCCGGACTCGTCAGCCTCGATGCCGCCCTTGCGGGTGAACGTAAGGCCGCCGGTGGTGTTGCGGATGAGGGGGTTGGGGCTGGTGCCGATAGCGATGACAACGGCGTCAACATCGAGGATCCAGTTGGAGCCTGCGACGGGAACGGGCTTTCTTCTGCCCTTTTCGTCGGGCTCGCCGAGCTCCTGCTTTTCAAGCTCAATGCCGGTGACATGGCCGTCCTCGCCGCCGTGGATAGCAACGGGGTTGTTGAGCAGATGGAACTCGATGCCCTCTGCCTCTGCGTGCTCGACCTCTTCGAGTCTTGCGGGGAGCTCATCGCGGCCGCGGCGGTAGCAGATGTAAACGTGCTCCGCGCCGAGACGCTTGGAAACTCTCGCCGCGTCCATTGCGACGTTGCCCGCGCCGACGACTGCTACGCGGTGGAGCTTCTTTATCGGGGTATCGTAATCGTCTCTGTAGGCCTTCATCAGATTTGTTCTGGTGAGCAGCTCGTTTGCGGAGTAAACGCCGAGGAGGTTCTCGCCGGGGATGTGCAGGAACTGAGGCAGACCTGCGCCGGAGCCGATGAACACTGCCTCAAAGCCGTCCTCGAAGAGCTCGTCTACCGTGACGGACTTGCCGATGATGGCGTTGTTGACTATCTTTACGCCCATAGCGGTGAGGTTTGCTATCTCAGCCGCGACGATCTCCTTCGGGAGACGGAACTGAGGAATACCGTATACCAGAACGCCGCCGGACTTGTGGAACGCCTCGAAAACGGTGACATCGTAGCCCATCTTGCGAAGGTCACCTGCGCAGGTGAGACCTGCGGGGCCGGAGCCGATAACTGCGATCTTATGGCCGTTGGACTCGGGAGCGATGACAGCAGGCTTATCTTCCTTTGCCATATGGTAGTCGGCAACGAAGCGCTCGAGGCGGCCTATGCCGACGCTCTCGCCCTTGATGCTGCGCACGCACTTACTCTCGCACTGCTTCTCCTGCGGGCAGACGCGGCCGCAGACGGCGGGAAGGGAGTTCGTGCTGGTAAGTATATCGTAAGCTGCGTCAAAGTCACCCTCGGCGACCTTGGCTATGAATTCGGGAATACGTACGGAAACGGGGCAGCCCGTGCGGCAGGGCATATTCCTGCAGTTGAGGCAGCGGGCAGCCTCATCCATTGCCTGCTCCTTTGTGTAGCCGAGCGCGACCTCGTCAAAGTTACCGCAGCGGACAACGGCGTCCTGCTCGGGCATGGGGTTCTTCTTAAGACTCATATTAGCCATTGCGCTTGCCTCCTGTCATTCTGCAGATATGCTGAGCGGCCTTATCCTGCTCGTCCTTATAGAAAGCGGCGCGCTTGAGCAGAGAATCGAAATCGACCTGATGGGCGTCAAAGTCGGGGCCGTCAACGCAGGCGAACTTCGTCTCTCCGCCGACTATGACGCGGCAGCCGCCGCACATGCCGGTACCGTCGACCATGATGGGGTCGAGAGAAATGATAGTGCTGATGCCGTAGGGACGGGTGGTCTCGGCAAGGAACTTCATCATGATGTCGGGGCCGATAGCGATAACGCGGTCGAACTGAGGCTTGCCCTCTGCGATATTGGCCTCGATCTCCTGCTTGAGATACTGCGTGGTGAAGCCCTTCACGCCGTATGTGCCGTCATCCGTGCACATTACGAGCTTGTCGGAAGCGGCCTTGAGCTCTTCCTTGAGGATAACGATGTCAGCCGAGCGGAAGCCCGCTATGAACGTTACCTCGATGCCCTTTTCGTGCATTTCCTTCGCGATAGGATATGCTATTGCGCAGCCGACGCCGCCGCCGACAACGCAGACCTTCTTGAGGCCCTCCATCTCGGTAGCTCTGCCGAGAGGGCCTACTATATCGCTGATATAATCGCCCTGCTCAACGGTGTGGAGCATTCTGGTGGTTCTTCCCGCGGCCTGAACCATAACTGTCACCGTGCCCTTTTCCCTGTCATAACCGGCAACGGATACGGGGCAGCGCTCACCGTTCTCATCGAGACGGAAAATAACGAACTGGCCTGCCTGAGCGTGGCGGGCTATAAGGGGCGCTTCGATCTCAAAGAGGCAAATGGTCCTTGCGTCATTGAGGAAGCGTTTTGTAATTACTTTATACATTGTGCACCTCTGAATCTATGTTGTGTGTGGGCAGTCTCCCACCCGACAGTGTATATGATAAACCTTTGTGTATTTTAAGTCAAACAGAATATAGCGTTTTTTCTTTAAAAATGCCACAATATATTGGCCATGTCAAGATTGTGCGTAAGCTTTCGGTTATTAAAAACGGCACATCGGGTAATTATCCCCGTTGTGCCGCATAAAAAGGTTAGAAAAATTACTTTACGGTTCCGTCAGCATTGAAGAGGTGAAGCGGGGCGAGGTAAATGATATCGTCTCTCTCGGCCGCTGCGCCCTCCGCGAGGACTGCCATCTTGCCGACTATGATGCCGCCTGCCTGATTGACAAGCTCTATTACTGCCCTGAGAGACTCGCCGGTCGAGATAACGTCATCAAGGATGAGTATCTTCTTGCCGCGCATGAGCTCTGCGTCGGCCTTGTCAAGATAGAGGTGCTGAGTGCCTGCGGTGGTGATGGAGTTCACCTCGACCTCGAAGACCTCCTGCATGTAGGCCTTTGCCTTCTTGCGGGCGATGATGTACTTGTTTGCGCCGCTCTGTCTGCACATCTCGTAGATAAGCGGAATGGACTTGGCTTCCGGGGCGATGATGTAATCATACTCGGGAGCCTTCTTCAAAAGCTCGGCTGCGCAATGGACTGTCAGCTCAACATCGCCGAACATAACGAATGCACCTATGTAAAGGTCATCAGTCAGCCGGCAGAGGGGAAGGGCGCGTTTTAAGCCGGCAATATCCATCTCGTAAGTCATTTTTTAATCCTCCTGAAAGGTCAAAATAATTTTAACAGATTAATAATACATTATCCTGTGGAAAAATCAAGAGCAAAAGGGCGTATTCCCGCAAGATTTTTATGCATATACTGTTTTTTGACCTGTCTCAGTACAAGGCAGCATTCGCGCTCGAGCAGAAATACGTCCAGCCGTAGTGCTCGCTGAAGTACTTGGCGTAGGTACCTCCACCCTGCTTGAAGTTTGCCTGAAACACCACCCACGGGAGCATATGCCGCTCCCCGCGCAGAAGCCTCAGCGCTGTCATCACGTCCTCTGTGTCCGGAATGAGCAGGTATTTAAAGGCGTCGGTATCCACGCCCTCGTACTGTCCCTCCTGATAGACGACCTCCTCCAGCGTGTCCGGAAACTCCGGCGAGGCCACTCTGTTCATGACCACCTCGCCCACGCAGAAGCGGAAGTCATCGCTCAGGGTGTCGCACCCCGCCTCCGAGGCTATCACTCTCGCGAGAAGATACAGCTCGTCAAAGCTGATCTTTCTGTCGCGTGAGTCAGTGAGGTCGATGCGTTCGTCGCGGCACAGCTGCGCCGCACGCCCCGCCTCCACGTCACCGCAGGCCGCGGCGCGTACCATGATGTCTATGTAGTTTATGTGTCTGTCGTAATCCGCGCCCGCCGTCTGCTTCAGAAGCAGCACCGCCGCGGCGAGCATCGCAAGCAAAACCAAAAGCCTTTTCATAATCTCTCCCCGTTATGCCGTATTTGAGGAGATTATAAAGCCGCCCGGGCGCGAAACAAGTCGTACCCGGGCGGATGCAATTAAATTCGGTCAGCGGAGCGAGGAGAAGAAGCTTTGGAGCAGCCCGCGGCACTCATCTCCGAGAACGCCCGTATATACTGCGCTTTTGTGGCCGTAGCGCTCCTGAAAAAGATCGATAACGCTGCCGCATGAGCCGGAAAGCGGCTCCCTTGCGCCGAAAACGAGCGTGGGGATGCGTGCATTGATGATGGCTCCCGTGCACATCGGGCACGGCTCAAGCGTAACGTACATCGTGCAGCCGTCAAGCCGCCATGAGCCCCTCTGTCCGCAAGCCTCGCGGATGGCCTCCACCTCGGCGTGCGCCGTGGCATCGGCGCGCTCCTCCCTGCGGTTTCTGCCGCGGCCGATTATGCGCCCCGTCTCATCCGCGATAACGCACCCTACGGGAACGTCCCCCGCCGCGAAGGCCTCCTCCGCAAGTAACAGAGCCTCGGCCATATATGCTTCTCTGTCCATAAGCACCTCGTTTTAAAAAAACTGCCGCGCCTTGAACGGGTACGGCAGTCTTGCTTTTAATTTAAAGCTTACTTCATTGCTGCGGTGATGATAGCCATCTGGTAAACTTCCTCTGCGTCGCAGCCGCGGGAAAGGTCGTTGATGGGAGCGTTCAGCCCCTGAAGGATGGGACCGAAAGCGGCGAAGCCGCCGAGACGCTGAGCGATCTTGTAGCCGATGTTGCCTGCCTCGATGTCGGGGAAGATGAAGGTATTGGCGTAGCCTGCGACGGGGCTGCCGGGGAACTTGAGCTGGCCGACAACGGGGGAAACTGCGGCGTCAAACTGCATCTCGCCGTCGATCTTGAGGTCGGGAGCCTTTTCCTTGGCAATAGCTGTCGCCTCTCTGGAGAGATCGACAACGGGGCCCTTGCCGGAGCCGTGGGTGGAGTAGCTGAGCATTGCGACCTTGGGGTCCATGCCGAACTTCTGCGCTGTGCGGGCTGTCTCAACTGCGACCTCTGCGAGCTGCTGAGCTGCGGTGAGAACTACGTTGCCCTCCTTGTCCTTCTTGTCCTCGTAGGAGATGTTGATAGCGCAGTCGCCCATAGCGAGCATTTCATCGCCGCGGACCATGATCATGCAGGAGGAGACGAGGTTTGCGCCCTTTCTGGTCTTGACGATCTGGAGTGCGGGACGGACGGTGTCAGCGGTGGAGTAGGTAGCGCCGCCCAGCAGGGAGTCAGCCTTGCCCATCTTCACCAGCATTGTGCCGAAATAGTTGCTCTTTAAGAGGTTTGCGCNNAGCGCCGCCGAGAAGAGCATCTGCCATGCCCATCTGTACCATCATCGTGCCGAAGTAGTTGCCCTTGGCAAGGTTCTTGCGGCAGTCCTCTTCGGTCATCTTGCCCTTGCGGATCTCAAAGAGCTTTGCGACCATCTCTTCCATTCCCTCGTATGCTGCGGGATCGTAGATCTCGAGACCGTCGATATCGAAGCCGCCCTTTGCGGCAGCAGCCTTGACCTCGTCAACATTGCCGACGAGCACGGGAGTGAGGAAGCCGCCCTTCTTGAGGCGGTCAGCTGCGGAAAGGATACGGGCATCGCTGCCCTCGGTGAAAACTATCTTGCGGGGATTGGCCTTCAGGACCTCAATAAGATTTTCAAACATTAATTTATTCCTCCGGAAC
>DCGN01000069.1 GCA_002315275.1 Clostridiales bacterium UBA1777 | reverse complement strand
GCGGGCACCGCCGCTTGCACGCCGCTATGAAGGCAGGACTGGAAACAGTTCCTGCCTTTAATTATGCCCTCGACCGGGATGCCGCCGCCATTGCCGTGGTGGACAGTAACCTGCACCGGGAGCATATTTTGCCGTCCGAAAAGGCGTTTGCGTACAAGATGAAATTTGACGCCATGAGCCATCAGGGGAAAACTTCGGACCAACTTGGCCCGAAGTTGACTGTCGAGCATATTTCTGAAAATGACAGCGCCTCTCAGGTAAAACGGTATATCCGCCTGACCTATCTCATTCCCGAACTGCTCACGATGATGGATGAGGGAAAGATTGCCCTTTCTGTCGGCGTAGAGCTTTCGTTTCTGCCGGAACAGTTCCAGTACGATGTTTTTGAAATCTGCGAGATGAACGACTGTACGCCGTCGTACTCGCAGAGCTGGCACCTGCATCAGTATTACAAGGACGGGGCGCTGGATAAGTACCTGATTTTCAAGACGCTTTCCGAAGAAAAGGCAAATCAGCGGGAGACGATAAAGGTCCCGGTGAATCGTCTGCGGGACATTATCCCGGAAGGCTTCACCGTCAAGCAGACCGAAGATTTTCTTGTGAAAGCCGCTGATTATTATACCCGCTATCTTCACCGACAGCGAGACCGAGAAAGATGAGGTGCGCCTATGACCAATGAAGAAAACACCGCGCGCACCTCTGTGGAGCTCCCCGAAGAGCTACTGATATCCTTTGCAAAATTCCTTGCCCCGGAAATTGTAAAATTCTATCAGAGCGACGAGGGAAAAGAATACTATGCTCAGTGGCTGAAAAAGCACCCTGAGTATTCCTAAAATATAGCTGCTGCCCGGTGCATTTTTCGAATGTGCCGGGCAGCATTTTCACAAATTCGATTTTGAAAGGATGAAACAATATAATGATTTACAGCAGAAACCATGGGAGGAAAACAGATGAATGTTGTCATATATGCCCGTTTTTCAAGTCACAGCCAAACGGAGCAATCCATTGAAGGACAATTAAAAGTCTGCTACGAATTTGCCGCCGCCAACGATTATACCGTTGTCGGAGAATATATCGACCGAGCCCAAAGCGGCACATCAACCGATAACAGACAGAAATTTCTCAAAATGATCGCCGACAGTGATAAACACACTTTTGAAGGAGTCCTTGTCTACCAGCTTGACCGCTTTGCCCGTAACCGTTATGACAGTGCCATCAACAAGGCTCGGCTCAAGAAGAACGGTGTACGTGTCATCTCGGCAAAGGAAAATATCAGTGATGATGCCTCCGGCATTCTGGTGGAGGGTGTTCTTGAAAGTATGGCAGAATACTATTCAGCAGAGCTGTCACAGAAGATACACCGAGGTATGGCAATCAATGCTGAAAAATGTCTGTCCAACGGGAGCAATCCCGGTCTTGGCTTCAAGGTCACGGATAAAGGTGAGTTCTACGTTGATCCCGATGAAGCAGCTATCGTTCGAGAAATCTATGAGCGGTACGCCAGCGGCGAAACGAAAACGGAAATCATCCGTGATATGCAGCGGCGGAAAATTAAGACCTCTTTGGGCAAAGAATTTAGCCCAAACAGTCTCAGCAGACTATTAAGTAATAAACGCTATATCGGCGTTTATTTATACAAGGGTCAGGAAACACCGGGCGGTATGCCCCGTATTCTTGATGACGAATTATTTTATAGGGTGCAGGATATGATGAACAAAAACAAGACAGCTCCGGCAAGAACGCACGGAGAGGGCGAATACCTTCTGACAACGAAGCTCTTTTGCGGATATTGCAAAGAAATGATGACCGGCTACGGCGGTACGGGAAAATCCGGTCGTGGCTATCATTATTATGCCTGCAAAAAGGCAAAAAAGAAAAAGTGTCATAAGAAAATCGTCCATAAGAAGTTCATCGAAGACCTTGTGGTGGCAGAATGTCTGAAGCTTCTGACGGACGAGAAGATTGCATTTATCGCCAAGAAGGTCGCCGAAGAGTGCGGAAAAAATCCGGATAATATTTCTATTCGGGAACTGAAATCTGCCATAAAGGAGGCCGATACCGCTATTGAAAACCTTTGGAAAGGTATCGAACAAGGGCAGGCGGTTGATATGCTGACAGAGCGTATTCAGAAACGGCAGGAGGAAAAAGCGGCACTGGAAACACAGCTTGCCATCGAAGAAAACAAACGCATCAATCTGACGGAGCCGCAGATCCGTGCGTTCCTCGATTTTGTCCGTGAAATGCCAAATGACGATATAAACAAGCGCAGAGCTATCATCAATATTTTTGTCCACTCGATTTACCTTTACGATGATCATTTTACGATAATCATCAATGCAAGCAAAAAGCCCTTGACCGTTGACAACATTCCGCTTGAGGATATAGAATCGGCATTAGAGGGCGAAACGGATTATTCGGAGGGGTGTTCGTCTATGACGACACCCGCTCCACCAAAGCGAAAATCCTGTCACGATAAGCGGCAGGATTTTCGCTTTGTATTATTCATTATTCAATATTAAGTCTTCAGTATTCATTAACAGTGACAGGATTTTCTAATGAATAATTAATAATGAAGACTTAAAAAAGAATAATTAGGTTGCTTGACCGACATTTTCACACTTCGCGGCCTAAGTCCGGCTTGAAAAATACCTGCATTCTATGATATTATGTCAGCGAAAAATATTATGATTTGGGAGAGATAACGGATATGAAAAGAATTATTTGTTTGATCCTTGCGGCGGTACTTGCCATGACATGCCTTGTCGGGTGCGCGGAAACCGCATCCGGCAAAAAAGAGCTGCCTCTGAATATCAGCCAGGATGAATGGGCTGAGTCCAAGCAGTTTGTTGAATTATCAACCGGCATAAAAGCGGCTTATGTTGAAATGGGCGATCCCGACGGGCCGGTTATCATTCTTCAGCATGGCATGACCGATAACTCGCGTTCTTGGAGTTTTGCCGCGCCGTATTTTGCGCAGGCCGGATATCACGTTTATTTGCCCGATCTTCGCGGCATGGGAAGCTCCGACGCACCGGACGGGTACTATACGCCTATTACCTATGCCACAGACATGGAAGCTTTCTTTGACGCGATGAATATAGACAAGGCTATCCTTGTCGGCCATTCGCTGGGAAGCTATACCGTGCAGTGCTTCTCCGTAATGTTCCCCGAAAGATGCAATAAGATCGTTCTGGTAAGCTCGGTTCCGATCAAACAATATCAGAACTCCGTATTGATATCGGCATATCAGCATTATATTGAGCCTATCGAAGAGGACGGCCATCCGACAGACGATTTCATGGATAAATGGTATGCGACCTCATTGCACGAAGAAGAGTTTGCCGACGTGTTTGACGTGTTCCTCGAAAACATGAAAAAAGAGGCGCAGGCTCTGTCCAAAAAGGCGTGGAAAAACATTTTCCTCGGCATGGTATCTGTCAATATGACAGACCTATACTCTCAGATCGACCACAGCATCCCCGTTCTTGTCCTGCACGGCGACGCGGACACGATGGCTCTTACCGAGTATCAGGACGAATTGCTCGATATATTTGATGTGGATGAAAACAGTTATGTAAACTACCCGGGCATCGGTCACAATATTCAGTTTGAAATGCCTCACAAATGTGCTTCCGACATTTTGGCTTGGCTCGACACCGGTTCCCTGCCGGATGTGTGATCCTTCCGATAAATAATAATTCGTTTGATCAGAGAAGGCGTCTCCTCGGCGCCTTCTCTGTTTGTATACCCGCTCCTATTGTGAAATAAAAAGAAATGATGTATAGTAGCCTATAAGATTACTTCATTCGAAAGGCTTTTCAAATGGGAGAGATAGCAAAAAACAAGCACTTCTGGGCATCGCTTCTTACTCTTGTTGTTCCTATCGCCGTACAGAACTTCTTTTCCACGGCTGTCAACTCCGTGGACATATTGATGCTCGGCTATGTCGGGCAGGATGAGCTTTCCGCGGTCTCGCTCGCGAATCAGTTCGCGTTTCTGCTGTTCGGCCTTCTGTTCGGGCTCAACTCCGGTATCACCATCCTCGCCTCGCAGTACTGGGGCAAGGGCGACACGGATTCAATTCAGACAGTCACGGGCATCGCGATAAAGATCATCACCTGCGCGACGGTCATCGTCAGCGCCTTATGCTTCTTCGCGCCGAGGGCTTTGATGGCAGTCTATACGGATGTGCCCGTTCTTATCGAATTCGGCAGCCGCTATCTTCGCGTCGCGGCATTTTCGTATATTTTCTGGGGCATCTCCAATTCATACGAGAGCATGCTCAGGAGCGTGGAGCGTGCGCTCGCTTCAACGCTCATCACCTCGTCCGCGCTTGCCGCAAACGTTGTTCTTAACGCCGTATTCATTTTCGGTCTTTTAGGCGCACCTAAGCTCGGCATCATAGGCGTTGCTCTCGCGACCGTTATTTCAAGAGTTGTAGAGCTTGCACTGTGCGTAACAGACGCGCTCCGCGGAAAGCTATTTGCGATCAAGCCGAGGCTGTTCATCTCGCATCACAAGCTCCTCTTCGGCGATTTTCTGAAATACTCCATGCCGGCTCTGATAAATGACGGCAGCTGGACTCTGGCTTTCTCGATGTATTCCGTCATCATGGGGCACCTCAATTCCGATGTTGTAGCCGCGAACTCAGTTGCAACCACCGTGCGTGAGCTGTTCACGGTCATCGCCTTTGCTCTCGGAAGCGGCGCGACCGTCATGGTAGGCAAGGAGATAGGCTGCAATGAGCTTGACAAGGCGCGGCACGAGGGTGACCTTTTCTGCCTTATCTCGCTGGGGCTCGGCATAGTCACGGGGCTTTGCATTCTTGTCTCGCGTCTGTATGTCATCAGCTTTTTCACGCTTTCCGATACCGCGCAGGGCTATCTGAACACAATGCTCATCATAAGCTCCTATTATGTCATCGGGCAGATAATGAACACGCTTATCATAGCGGGCCTTCTCCGCGCGGGCGGTAATACCCGCTGGGGCATGAAGTGCGATATCATAACCATGTGGTGCGTGAGCGTGCCGCTCGGCTTTATCTGCGCGTTTGTCCTCAAGCTCCCGCCGATGTGGGTATACTTTGTGCTCTGTCTTGACGAGTTCTGGAAGATCCCGTTCGTCATCCGCTATTACAGGAGCTATCAGTGGATAAGAAATATAACACGGTAATTAATGTGCATAAGCCGGACGGTTTTAACCCGTCCGGCCTTTTCTGTTATCCGATCAATGCTCTTCGCATCAAAGAAGCATGATGTTGTTCTCCGCGCAGAGCTTTTCCGTATACTCGTCCCATATTGAAGCCTGCACCTCGCCGATGTGCGCCTTGCCAAGCAGCAGCATCGACAGCCTCGACTGGCCTATGCCTCCGCCGATAGTGAGCGGCAGCTCGCCCGCGAGGAGCATTTTATGATACGGCAGCCTTGCTCTCTCCGTATGACCCGACAACTCGAGCTGTTTTTTCATCGACACGGGATCAACGCGGATGCCCATCGAGGATATCTCCATCGCGCAGCCGAGAAGCTCATCCCAGAACATTATATCGCCGTTCAGCGCCCAGTCGTCATAGTCGGGTGCGCGGCCGTCATGCGGCTTGCCGGACTTGAGCGGCGCGCCTATACCCATGATAAAGGCCGTCTTATGCTCCCTGACGTATTCGTTCTCTCTCTGCTTTGGGGTGAGCTCCGGGTACATATCCTCAAGCTGCTGGCTCGTTACGAACGAAACGGATCTTGACAGCTTTCCGAGGCCGCCGAGCTGAGGATAGATGCTCTCCATCGTATCCTGCGTGTCGCATATAGCCTTCACGATGTCCATCACGGTGGATTTTAGGTAGTCTATATTCCTGTTCTCCGGCAGGATCACCTTTTCCCAGTCCCACTGGTCAACGTACACGGAGTGGAGATTGTCAAGCTCGTCCTCATCGCGGCGGATGGCATTCATGTCGGTATAGATGCCCTTGCCGGGGTAGAAGCCGTATCTTTTAAGCGCAAGTCGCTTCCACTTTGCGAGCGAGTGGACTACCTCCGCTCTTCTGTCGGAGCGGAGAATATCAAACGAGACGGGGCGCTCCACGCCGTTCAGGTTGTCATTGAGGCCTGAATCGTCCGCCACGAAGAGCGGAGCGGAAACGCGGTTTAAATTCAAAAGAGCGGCGAGTCTGTCCTCAAACAGGCGCTTGAGCAGGCTTATCGCCTTCTGCGTATCATAGATTGAAAGGAGGCTCGTGTAGCCCTCCGGGATCATGCTTTTCATGTGTTATTTCTCCTCGCTGAGTAAGTCCGCTATCTTCTGGTAATATTCCTCCGCGTTATTGCGGAAATTGCGTTTTATCTTCTTCGCCTGCTCCTCGCCCGAGCACAGAAGCTTCAGGTCGATAAGCTCGCCCATACCGTCCCCCATTTTGAGGGAAACGATGCAGCCGGACGGAGTGACCTCATGTGTCGCCTTGATAAGCGCGGCGCGCTCGAGCTTCTCGTTCACGGGCTGCAGCTCCTTCCTCGCCTTTGCGCGTACGGAGTACGGCAGACTGCTCTCGACGGCATCGACATTTGCCGCACCCTTTTCCGTGATGCGGAGGCCTTCCTCGGCTTCTTCTATCTGCCCCGTCTCTATAAGCTCCGTGAGGCAGTCGGAATAGTCAAAATAGCCCACACCGCCGTCACACTGGCAGAGCTCTGACAGCACCACGGGGTCTACGTACCATGACAGGCGGCGCAGAATATATAAGATGAGGATCTTGATATCGAGCTTTTCATGAATAAAACCGAGTCTGTCCATGTCATCCTCCGAATTAAATGATCAAAATAATATATAATTATACCGCAACGCGAAAGATTTTCAAGCGGAAATTATCACGCTCACGGCATCAGTGCATAAACTGTAGTGAAGCTTCTTCAAATCCCATCAGCAGGAGGTATCTACCTATGGCCGACAGAGTTTCGGCAGGGCAAAACGACTGCTCTGCCAGCATCCGAGAAGCCGTATGCATCAGCACCGAAAAGATATTCGACAGCTGCCGCGATAAGGACTGCGTCGACGATCTGCGTGTGTACCCTACGACAAGCTCTCAGTCATACATAGAGAGTGCGCTGAGTATCCGCCCCCGTAGCGCGGAGCTGCTGTACATCGATGTATCCGTAAACCCGATATCGTTCAACCGCGGCTATTACACCGTAGACTGCACGTACTATTACAGGGTCACGGGAGAAGCACTTCCGTCCGGTGCAGAGTGTACAGGGCTTTGCGTATTTGACAAGCGCGTGATGCTCTTCGGGAGCGAGGGCAGCGTGAAGACGTTCTCGTCAGGCAACGCGCTCCCGACCTCCGTTGAGGACGATATGCCCACGGCTGTCGTGAGCTGTGTGGAGCCGCTTTGCCTTCACATGAAGCTCGCCGACTCCGCCGGTCTGTCCCCTGCGGACACGGAGCAGCGCAGCATACCCGATTTCATCACAAGCGCCTTTTCCGAGTCGCTCATCCTCACCGACACGGCAAAGAGATGGTACGCAACTATCGGGCAGTTCAGCATTATCCGCCTCATGCGCGACACGCAGCTGCTCATTCCCGCGTACGATTACTGCATGCCTGAGAAGGAGTGCCCGGGCGCAGATGAGGATGACCCCTGCTCTCTCTTCAGCAGGATACGCTTCCCCGTTGAGGAATTCTTCCCGCCCGACACCATCAACCGCTGCGACGATTACAAGAGCCTGCTCTGACTTATCGGCGATGAGCCTTTATACGGCTCATCGCTGTATTTTTAATCGTTGCCCTCGTCCGTCATGCCGAAGCATTCCGTGAAAAACACGTGGCACCTCATGCCGAATTTTCTGCATGTGGCCTTCACGGCGCCGTCCATCAGAAAATCGAGCACCTCGGACTCGCAGGCGGCTCTCGCGTTCAGAATAACGCGCAGGTCACTCTGCGGGGAATCGAACCGAGCGTCAAAGGCAACGTCATAATCGACGCCGATAAGCGATGCCTTTGCAAACTCCTTGCCTGCGCCAGATGCGTATGCCTTCAGGTGCGGCACGTTTCTGTTCGCGCTCTTAAGGCCTTGTCTGATCTTATCAAAAAGCGCGGTTATGAACTCATTTCCGTCAACATTCCTGCCCGCCTCGCACTTGGCAAAGAATTTTCTGTTGTACCAGCTGAGGCGTCTTTCCGCGGCTATGAATTCCTTTCCTCCGTAGCCTATCTCCCTGTGGACAAGCTCTGCGCGGTTTCCGGCAATATGATCGGCAGCGGCGGCAATTCCCTCGCCCGTCTTCGCCGAGACGGCGAACACCTTCGCGTTTGGATATCCCTTCACGAGGAAATCCATGCACTCGCCGAGCTTCTCCTCGGAGAGAGTGTCGATCTTGTTGAGGAGTATCACCTCCGCCTCCCTGAGCTGTGCATCAAAAAGAAAGCTCATCTCATCCGGCAGGTTTATGTTCGCGTTTTCGGGCATTATCATGCGCAGCCTCTCCGGATCGGCGACCGCGACGAACGGGCATATATCAAACTCCCCGGGATAGTTCTTTGCAAGCGTGAGATACACGTGGTCAAGCCCGCCTATGCCGCAGCCCGGGATATCCGACATGATCACGTCAGCCCTCGATGTATCTCTGAAGCGGCGCAGCTTGTCCACAAGCTCCTGCGTCTGATAGCAGATGCACCCGCCCGTTATCGTGTCCATGCAGCAGGGCGCAGCGGAGCCGGTGTACGCTCCGTCCACAAGGTTGTCCGCGCCGAGATCGTTTACAAGTATCGCGGGGGTCTTGCCCTGCGCGGCAAAATGCTCTGCAAAGGCTATCATGGCGGTCGTCTTTCCTGCACCCAAAAATCCGCCGAGCACCATATATCTGCTCATTTTTCGCTCTCCTTTTCATCAAAAGCCGTGAGATAGTGTGCGCAGAACGGCCTCAGCCTCCCGTTTGAATAAACGTGAAGCGAGCAGCTCATCAGCCGCTCGATATCGAGGTTTCCCGCATCCTGAAATGCCATCGCGGAGATCGTGAGCCCGTAGCGGGCGAGCCTGTCAGCCATATAATCAAAGCTCTTCCGGTCGGCGTTTTCCGGCGCTGTCTTCTCCGGCGCGGACGACCAGTGCTTACCCACGAAATCGCGGTTTCTCTCGGCCGAAGCCGAGCACGCCCCGTGCTGCCACGCGCCTTTTCTCCTCGGCACAAGCTCTCCGAGCTCGGACACCGTAAACTGCCCGTGAAATCCGCAGAGGGGATGGTCGCATCTTGAGGGCGCTATGCTCTCGGGCGAGATGCCCGCCTGCTTGTCAAGCGCGTTTATCAGCTCGTCAAGCGTGTATCTCTCTGAGGTCTCGGGCTCATCGGGATAGTGCCCGATATAGCTGACCGGCTGGAAATGCACTCCTCGCACGATCGGCGACATAAACGCCGCGAGGCTCACAATATCGCCTATCTGACCGTCGTTCACGCCGCGCACGACCGTCGGCACGAGCGCAACTCCGAGCCCCGCTCTGCCGCAGTTTTCTATCGCGCGCATCTTGACATCATACAGAGGCCTCCCGCGAAGCGCCTCATATACGCTGTCATCCACGCCGTCAAACTGCAGGAACACGTACGAAAGCCCCGCCGCCGCAAGCTCTTCGCAGTAGTGTGCGTCTTCAGCAAGGCGAATTCCGTTCGAGTTGAGCTGAATGAACCTCGCTCCCTTGTTCTTTATATAGCTGATAAGCTCGGGCAGATCATCCCGCACCGTCGGCTCTCC
>DCGN01000031.1:26620-52637 GCA_002315275.1 Clostridiales bacterium UBA1777 | reverse complement strand
GCGAGGTCACCGAGTTTGACGGAAGACTGCATCAGCTGCTTGACGATATGCGCGAGACTCTCGGCAATGAGGACGGCGTGGGCCTTGCGGCGCCTCAGGTAGGAGTGCTCAGAAGAGCCGTTATCGTCGAGGAGACGAATGTCCCCGAGGGAGAGGACAGCTATATAATTGAGCTCGTCAATCCCGAGATAATCGAGGCCTCGGGCGAGCAGAACGGTATCGAAGGCTGCCTCAGCGTTCCCGGAGAGTACGGCATCGTCAAGCGCCCGATGAACGTAAAGGTCAGAGCGCAGGACAGAAACGGCAACTTCTTCGAGGTAGAGGGCACGGGGCTTACGGCAAGATGTTTCTGCCATGAGATAGACCATCTCTCCGGCGTTGTGTTCACGTCGCTCGTCAGCAGGATGCTTACGGAAGAAGAGCTTGAGAGCGGAAAGATCATTGAGGAAGAATAATGCGCGTAGTGTTCATGGGTACGCCCGATTTCGCGGCGGCCTCGCTGAAAAAGATAATTGATGACGGCTTCGAGGTCGTCGGAGTTTTCACTCAGCCCGACAAGCCGAAGGGCAGAGGCATGGAGCTGGCGTTTTCTCCCGTCAAGCAGGTCGCGCTTGATAACGCTCTGCCAGTTTATCAGCCCGAGAAGATGAGAGACGGTACCGCGTATGAGCAGGTAAAGGCGCTTGCACCCGATATTCTCGCCGTTGTGGCATACGGCAGGCTACTGCCGGACGATATTCTCGCGCTGCCTAAGCTCGGTGCGGTCAACGTGCACGCTTCGCTCCTGCCGATGTACAGAGGTGCGGCGCCTATACAATGGGCAGTTCTGAACGGCGATAAGGAGACGGGCGTTTCCACGATGTACCTTGCCCATGATATGGATACGGGCGACGTTATCTACGTCGAAAAGACCGAGATAGGCGAATATGAGACCTCGGGCGAGCTCTTTGACAGACTCATGGTCATGGGAGCGGAGCTGCTCTCGAAAACGCTTACCGACATAGAAAACGGTACGGCGCCGAGAACGCCGCAGGATCACTCCAAGGCGAGCTATGTCACAATGCTCGATAAGAGCATCTGCCCGATAGACTGGTCAAAAACGCCGCGCGAGATATTGAAGAAAATATACGGCCTTCAGCCGTGGCCCGTGGCTACGACGGAGCTTGATGGCGCGGTGTACAGAGTGTTCGCGGCGGATTATACCGGGAATACGACCTCGCTTGAACCCGGCGCAGTAGTGAGCGCGGGGAAGGACGGGCTTGAAATGGCCTGCGCAGACGGTAAGACGCTTATGATAAAAGAGCTTCAGGCTCCGGGCAAAAAGAGAATGGCCGCCGCGGAGTTCTTGAGAGGACACAGCATAAAAATCGGAAGGTAACAGATGCAGGGAAAAGCAAGAGAGGCGGCCTTGTCTGCCATTGAGCGCTGCAGAAGAAACGGAGCATGGTCTGCTTCTTCCATTGACGGTGCGATAAAAAAATATGAGCTTGACAGGCGCGATGCGGCTCTTGCCTCGAGAATTTGCCTCGGAGTACTGCAGAACAGCTCCCTTCTGGATTTCTATCTGGCGCAGTACTGCTCAACGCCGATGAACAGGCTTGAGCCGAAGGTGCTGGATATCCTCAGAGCGGGCGCGTATCAGCTGGTTTTTATGGACAAGATACCCGCAAACGCTGCCGTAAACGAGAGCGTATCGCTCTGCGGCTCGGTCGGCTTAAAGCGTGCGGCGGGGCTTGTGAACGCGGTCTTGAGGAGGCTTGCGGCAGAAAAGGATAAGCTGCCCGATGTACCAGGCATAGGCACCGCAGAATATCTCAGCATTAAATACAGCCATCCGCTTTGGCTTGCAAAGCGCATTGCCGACGAAAAGGGCTTCGATTTTGCGGAGAGCTTTTTCGCCGCGAACAATCAGCCCTGCGGAACGGGCATACAGATCAACACACTCAAGGTTTCCGCGGAGGATTATATCCGCGCACTTTCACGCGAGGACAGAAGCTTTTCTGTAAATGAGGCGCTCAATACCTGCATTAATATTGACGGGGGCAGCGTAACTGAGCTTCCGGGCTTTGAGGACGGGCTTTTCTATGTGCAGGATCCTGCCGCAAGGCTATGCGCCGAGATAGCGGGCGTTGAAGCGGGAATGAGAGTTCTCGATGCCTGCGCGGCGCCGGGCGGAAAAAGCTTTGCCGCGGCAATAAGAATGAAAAACGAGGGCAGCATCACCGCCTGCGATATTCACGCAAAGAAGCTGAACCTCATAGCTTCGGGTGCCGGGAGACTCGGCATAACGGTGATCTCCACGCGGGAGATGGATGCGAGAGAGAAATACGAGCAGTTTGCAGATGCGTTCGATGCCGTAATAGCCGATGTGCCGTGCTCGGGAATAGGTGTTATCCGCAAAAAGCCCGAGATACGCACGAAGAGCGAAGAGGAGCTCTCAGGCTTGCCCGCGATACAGCGCGATATTTTAAATAACCTCTCATCCTACGTAAAGCGCGGCGGAGTGATACTGTACTCCACCTGCACCGTGCTCAAGGAGGAAAACGAGGGCGTTGTTACGCGCTTTCTGAAAGAGAATACGAATTTCAAGGCAGAAGACTTTGAAATAGGAAATATAAAGAGCAGGGACGGAATGTATACCTTCTGGCCCAATGTTGACGGAACCGACGGCTTTTTTGCCTGCAAGCTCCGAAGGATGGAATGATGAAGGATATCCTTTCAATGCTGCCCGAGGAGATCGAGGCGGAATTAAAAGAATTGGGAGAACCCAAGTACAGAGCGGGGCAGGTATTCGCGTGGCTCGGCAGAGGCGTCAGAGATTTTGACGGGATGAGCGATCTCCCCGTCAGCCTCAGAGAAAAGCTGAAGCAGAATTTCTCGATATATCAGCCGAAGGTGCTCCGCAAGCAGGTCTCGCAGATAGACGGAACCGTCAAATACCTCTGGGAGCTTAAGGACGGCAATTCTGTTGAAACAGTCGTCATGAGCTATAAGCACGGCAATACCGTGTGCATATCCACACAGGTGGGCTGCAGGCAGGGCTGCGCCTTTTGCGCATCGACTATAGGCGGTCTCGTGAGATGCCTTGAACCGTCCGAGATGCTTGACGAGGTAATGTACTCGCAGATAGACTCCGGCAAGGAGATATCAAATATCGTCCTCATGGGCATAGGCGAGCCGCTCGACAATTTTGACAATGTTATGCGTTTTCTAGAGCTTGTCAATCATCCGAAGAGCATGAACATCGGCATGCGCCATATCTCGCTGTCGACCTGCGGCCTTATTGAGCGCTTCGATGATCTCGCGGCTAAGAACCTCCAGCTCACGCTGTCTGTTTCGCTCCACGCGCCGGACGATGAGACAAGGTCAAAGATCATGCCGGCAAACAGAGGTAGGGGCGTTGCAAAGCTCACGGAGGCATGCAAGAGCTATTATAAAAAAACGGGGCGCAGAATTTCGTTCGAGTACGCGATGATAGACGGCGTGAACGATACGGAATATCACGCGAGGCTTTTGTCCAAGATAGCAAACGAGGTCTCGGCGCACGTCAATCTGATACCGCTCAATCATGTCGAGGAACGGCAGTTCGGCCCGTCTACACCGGGGCATATGAAGGCATTTATCAAGATACTTGAGGATAACGGCGTTAATGTAACCGTCAGACGAAAGCTCGGCTCGGATGTTGATGCATCCTGCGGTCAGCTTAGGAGAAGAATGGAAAATAAAACCGTCCGGAAATGAGGTTCCCATGAAAAGCTTTGGCCTTACAGACAAAGGAAAAGTCAGAAAAGACAATCAGGACAGCTTCCTTATCGAGCGCTGTGACGCGAAGGACTGCCTTATCGTTGCGCTGTGTGACGGTATGGGCGGCGCTAAAGCGGGAGGGCTTGCGAGCACACTGTCGAACAAAGCCTTCGTCAGCTATGTCTACGGAAAGCTGACGGGCAGACTCAAGCGCATTCCGAACTACTCGGATATCCTTCTTTCTGCATGCGCGGATGCGAACGGCGTGTCGTATGAGTACTCTCAGTTTGACGAGGCCTATAACGGTATGGGAACAACGATAGTCGGCGGCGTGATAAAAAGCAACGGCAAAGGCTATATTATAAACGTAGGCGACAGCAGAGCCTATATTATCAAGCACCGCGACGCAAGGATAGAGCAGATCACAAGGGATCATTCGCTCGTTGAGGAACTCGTTGAATGCGGCGCGATAACGAGAGAGCAGGCAAGAGTGCATCCTCAGAAAAATGTGATCACGAGGGCGCTCGGCTCCGAGAGCACCGTTGAGGCGGATCTTTTCCGCGTGACGATGCAGATGGGCGATATCATCCTCTTCTGCTCGGACGGGCTTTCCAACATCGTGTCCGATGAGGAGATGCTCGAGTGCGCCAAGAAAAACGCGGAGCCGGAAAAGCTGTGCAGAGAACTGATGAATATGGCGCTTGACAGAGGCGCAGGCGATAATGTGACGGTCGTTGCCGTCAGTAGATGACCCGAAGAAACGGAGAACCTATGAACGAAAATGATAAGTACATCGGCCGGATGCTTGATGACAGGTATGAGATACTCGATGTCATCGGCGAGGGCGGCATGGCAGTTGTCTACAAGGCACTCTGCCATAGACTGAACCGCAATGTTGCCATTAAAATAATGCGCGATGAGACGGCGGCGGACGAGGAGTTCCGCAGCCGCTTCTGTGCTGAATCTCAAGCCGTTGCCATGCTCTCGCACCCGAATATTGTCGCTGTTTACGATGTCTCTCATAATGATGAAATCGAATACATAGTGATGGAGCTCATAAATGGCATCACGCTCAAGCAGTATATGGACAAAAAGGGCGCGCTTGACTGGAAAGAGACGGTTCACTTCACAAAGCAGATCACGAAGGCACTTTCGCACGCTCATGAAAGAGGCATCATCCACAGAGACATCAAGCCTCAGAACATCATGCTCCTGCGTGACGGCACGATAAAGGTCGCTGATTTCGGCATAGCCGCGCTTGAAAACGAACTGTATGAGAATAACGGTCAGGCCATCGGCTCGATCCACTATATAGCTCCGGAGCAGGCAAGAGGCGAGATGCCCGATGCCAGAAGCGATGTGTATTCCCTCGGCGTCGTCATGTACGAAATGCTCACCGGCAAGCTGCCGTATACAGGGGAGACGATAGGCGAGATCGCACTCAAGCATATGAGCGGCGAATTCGTCCTTCCGCATGAGATAGACCCGTTTATTCCTCCCGAGCTTGAGGCAATAGCGCTCAAGGCAATGAAGGCAAACATCGATGAGAGATATCAGACGGCATCAGCTCTGCTCGATGATCTCGATGCCTTTACGGCCGAGCAGGCAAGGCTTGAAAGCGAGGTAACCGCGCGCGAGGAGAAGGAAAATCCCGCCGTTATGCCGGTCAGATCGGTAAGCGAGCTATCAAAGGAAAAGTTTAAGCATCAGAGAAGACGCTCCGGTAAGGTCAGCTTCCTGACGGGCACATTCGGCGCGCTTGCCGTGATCGTTGCGCTCATCGCGTTCCTCTGGGGCTTCTGGCTGAATGACGTGTTCTCTCCCGCGGAGAGGATAGAGCTTCCAAGCTTCGTCGGCAGCTATTATAACTCGGTCATCAACAATGCCGAGCTTATGGCAGAGTATAATTTCAACGTCACCTATGTGGTGGATGAGACGGCCGAGGTAGGCATGATAGTTTCGCAGTCTCCGGACGCGGGCAGCAGCATGATGGTCGTCCCCTCGGGCATAGTCGTCGATATTACCGTAAACTCGGGCGCCGTACCCGTGGCAGTCCCGGAGGTTAACGGAATGGACTACAGAGAGGCTGTTCTTCAGATAAAGAACGCCGGATTCCTCGTTGAGATAGAGAGCCAGACCTCCGACACCGTCGAGCGCGACCGCGTTATCAGCACGAGCCCGAACAGCGGCGAAAAGATTTCCACCGGGTCAACTGTATATATAACTGTCAGCTCCGGCACTCAGATCAGCTACGTCAAGATGCCGAACCTGATAGGCAGCACCGAGGATGCGGCCATAATCAAGCTCGAGAACACAAACCTCAGCTACGGCGGCTCTACCGTCACGGAGAGCGATCTTGAGGCCGGCACGGTCATCGGGCAGACGATTCCAGCTTTCACGGATGTTGAGGAGCACACCAAGATATACCTGACGGTCTCGTCGGGACCTGCGGCGTAAATGATAAGAGGAAAGATCGTCAAAGCCCTCAGCGGCTTCTATTATGTAAAAACAGAGGACGGCAGCATCCTCACCTGCAAGGCCAGAGGCAAGTTCAGACTTGACGGCACGTCGCCTCTCGTCGGAGATGCGGTCATATGCAGCATGGACTCGGCGGGAAACGGGAGAGTCGATACCGTCGAGAAGAGGAAAAACTGGTTCATCCGTCCCGCAGTCGCCAATATTGACACTCTCGTGTTCGTGGCGGCAAACACCAATCCCGTTACAGATCCCTTCCTCATAGACCGCGTGTCCGTTATCGCCCATGAGGCGGACTGCGAGCTTGTTGTTTGTATCAACAAAACGGACATTGACCCCGGTAACGATATATTCGGCGTGTTCTCCTCGGCGGGCTTCAAGGTCGTCCGCACGAGCGCGGAGACGGGGGAGGGCTGCGCGGAGCTCCTGGCGGCTCTCAGCGGCAAGACCTGCGCGTTTACGGGCAACTCGGGAGTGGGAAAATCGAGCATACTAAACATTCTGATGCCCGGTGCGAACATTGAAACGGGCGATGTGAGCCTTCGCCTCGGCAGAGGCAAGCATACAACGCGCCACGTGGAGCTATACGAGCTCGGAGAGGACACCTACATAGCCGATACGCCGGGCTTTGCCTCCTTTGATATACGCATGATGCAGACCATCGCAAAGGAAGACCTGCAGTACGACTTCGTTGACTTTGAGCCGTTCATCGGCAAGTGCAGGTTCGCGGACTGCGCACACCTCAGAGAGCCGGATTGCTGCGTTACGGAGGCAGTAGCCGACGGCAGAATAGCGAAAAGCAGGTACGAGTCATACGAAAAGCTCTATCAGCTCTGCGCTCAGCATAAGTTCTGGGAAGAATAATACCTCATTAACGGAATATAAATAACCGCCTTCCGCATAGAATGCATAAGATGCAGCTTGCGGGAGGCGGTTTTTGTGAATAACGGAAGGAAAAGAGCGATAGGCTGCTGCGCCGTCGGAACGGGAGCGGTGATCATCCTTTCGATAGTCCTGCCGGGGGAATTCTGGTGGTTTGTTCTGGCGGGAGCGCTTATAGGCGTGGGCATATGGTTTATCAGATGCTGTTAAGGGGGAAATATGAGAATATTTGTATTCAGACTTCCGAGATTCATATCGCGGCTTTTTCGGCTTAGGGCAGGGAGGAATAATTCAAACGCTTGACCTCATAAACTGTACAAACTGCGAAGTGAGGAGTTTGTGAGATGGAGATCGCATTTGAAAATAAGACCGGGAGATTCTACACCGAGAGCCTGAAAAAAACGAAGACTGTGCAGGAATACCTGGAGACCGTCGTACCCGATACTAACGAGGATATCGCGCATATATCTACGGTGCGGACTGAGGTATATATCAAGAGCAAGGATGTCACCTCGCGCGGAGTGACGGTCACGGGGGAGATAAGCGCAGCATTGCTTTATATCACGGAGAGCGAGGATAAGCTCCAGACCGTAAGCTTGAAGAAACAGTTCATAATGGAGGCCGAGGCCGACGGCGCAGAGCTGTCGGAGAGCGCCGTTGCCGCGCTGAAAGTGTCAAATACGGAAACGAGGATACTTAATCCGCGCAAGGTGGCAATGACGGTCGAAATCACCGGTGAGATCACCGCGTACCGAAAAGCGGATGAGCTCACCGTGTCGGCGCAGACGGCGGAGAACGGCCCCGTGCTCCATGCTCTGAAAAGAGAGGTCAGCACCGAAAAGATAACGGTCGTAACAGACAAGACCTTTACCGTCACGGATCAGTTCGCAATAATGCCCGGAAAGGCGATACCGTCAAGGATAGTCTCGTGCATTGCGGACTTTATCTGCGAGGACGGGCAACAGGTCGGAAACAAGGTACTAATGAAGGGTAAAGCGAGGATAGAGCTGTGCTATCTGGCCGATGATACGCCGTATCCCATATGGCTTTCGCACACCGTGCCGTTTTCTCAGCTTGCGGATGTCGGAGATAATGCCGCGGACAGCTTCATATTCTCGGCAGAGACGGTATCCGCCTATGCAGATATTCTTGATTCGATAAACGGCGGCAAAACAGTTGAGGCGGAGATACACGCCGTTATTCAGCTGGTCGGATATAAGGCTCAGACCGTCTCGTTCGTTTCGGATATGTACAGCAATCTTGCGCCGGTGCATTGCAAAACGGAAAAGCTCGCTTTCCGAACCGGAGCTAAGCAGAGCAGTATCACAGCCACCTGCGCCGGAGAGCTTGATATCGGCGAGGAGTGCTGCGACGTGATCAGCATCAGCGCCGCGATAACCCACTTTGAGAAGCTCGGCACGGCGCTTCGCGCAACAATTCAGACGGAGGCGGTGTACTCGCTTGCGGATAAAACGCTTGCCACGGCCAGAAGAGTGCTGACAGCCGAGGCCGTATGCGAGGAGAACGCCGTTTTGAGCAGTGCGTCTGTTCTCAGCAGCACACTTCGCCCCGAAGGCGAGCTGATATCCGGCGAAGTTACCGTTTGCTTCGTAACACAGACTGTATCGGAAGCCTCCGCTGACATAGTGGTTTCCGCGCAGTATGATGATGAAGCCCCATACGATTATCATAGCTTTCCCGAGGCGACCGTCGTCAGGGCAGAGCGGGAAACGCTTTGGGAGCTGGCGGAAAGGTATCACTCAAGCATGGAAAAGATAACTGCCTTCAACGACTGCGCGGATATAAACGGAAAGCTGATAATGATCCCAAAGTCAATATAAGCAAAAAGGATGTCACGTGACCAATGTCATTAAGTAAAGATGACAAAAGACTACCTCATACCACAAAAAGGTATGGGGTATTTTTTCGGGCCTTTTTTGGCGGTAAATGTATTTTAACTTGCTATAACTGTCGGAATATGATATCCTCTATTTATTAAGATTTTTTATGTTAGGTTTATATAATGCTTGTATAATAAGCAGACGGAACAGGAGAGTTTAACAATGTTTGAGCCTAATGATGTTATGAAGATATCCGAGGATGGGTGGGAACAGTTCAAGCAGGATGCCGCGAAGGACGAGCTTTACTATAACGGCCCCGGCGATCTGCTCGATACTCCCGAGGGCAGAGCAAAGTTCTGCCGCCTCAATGCAACGAGCGTTTTCAACAAGCCAGATCCCGAATTCAGAGGCTATAAGATCTGGGTTTTCAACAATCAGGGGCAGGGCATGGTCATCAAAAAGCGGAGCCGTGTTGACCCCGCCCTCATGGAGGACATTGAATATAATGCCGACGGCATTGAGATCAGCAAGTCATACGAACCTGCATAAGTAATTACAGGAGGCTCCCGACATGATATTTTGCTTTTCCGGAACAGGAAACAGCCGCTATGCCGCAAGGATCATCGCGCAGTATACGGAAGATGAGATAGTTGATCTCAACGAGCTTATCAGAAGCGACATAGAACGCAACGACGGCGGAATTCACGGATTTGCATCCGCGAAGCCGTATGTCCTCGTCTGCCCGACATACTGCTGGAATATTCCTTTGGCAGTTGAAGAATTCCTCAGAAGATGCGACCTCGCGGGCTCGGACAAGTTCTACTTCTGCCTTACCTGCGGCTCGGATACGGGCGCGGCGGCAAAGGGAGCAGAGAAGCTCTGCAAGGATAAAAAGATGAGATTCATGGGCCTCGGCGCGGCGCGTATGCCCGAGAACTATATTGCGATGTTCGATTCGCCCTCATATGACGATGCAAAGGGCATTATCTCCTGCGCAAGACCCGCGCTGGAGAGCATCGGCAGAAAGATCGCGCAGGGACAGCCCCTCGTGGAGCTTGATATTCCGGGCAGCCCCGCTAAATCCAAGCTGAAGCCGTTTTTCTATAAGCATTCCGTCAAGGACAAGAAATTCGAGACGACGGGTGCGTGCACCATGTGCGGCCTTTGCGAAAAGGTGTGCCCGATGGCGAATATTGTCCTCGGAGATAAAGGTCCCGAGTGGCAGGGAAGATGCACGCATTGCATGGCCTGCATAAGCCGCTGCCCCGCAAATGCCATTGAATACGGCAAGATATCTCTCGGCAAGAGAAGATATTTCCTCAACGATAACGGCGAACAGCGCCGCTGAAAAGCGCTGAAAATGCAATCGGGTTCGGAGGGAACTTATTGAAAAAGAGATTAATTTCCGCGGCAGTTCTGATTATTTGTTCGTTAACTTGCTTTTTTATATCGGAAATTACGCGAGTTCTGTTTTTCGCTGCTTCAGCAGGGCTGTGTATTTATGAGTACAGCAATGCACTCAACAAAAACGGAGTATATTGCAGCCTGTGGGTCATGTATGCGTGCATGGCGGTGCAGGCACTCCTCGCGCTGATAGGAACAGACCTCGGCGTGTATCTGGCGGTATATGTCGGCGCAGTATACCTTGCGCTGACGGTCGGAATTATTAACGCGAGGGCGTCCGGAAGGGGCGCGGAGTATACGCTTGCGGGCCTCGCGTATCCGTGCCTGCCGTTTTCCATGCTGATGTTTATTTCCGTGAGCAGTATTTGGTTCGAGACGATAGCTCTCGCCTGCCTGTCCACTTGGGCGTGTGACAGCTTCGCGCTGTTCGGCGGAAAGCTCTTCGGCAAGCATAAGCTCGCTCCGAATGTTTCCCCGAACAAGACGATCGAGGGCTCTGTCTGCGGAGCGGTAATGTCTCTTCTCGGCGGCCTCGTAACATTCTTCATCATGAAGCAGAACCATTTCGTACCGCTGTGGGTGTGCCTCGCAGCCTCGTTTGTAGCCTCCACCTTCGGCCAGATCGGCGATCTTGCGGAGTCGCTCCTCAAGCGCATGCTCAATATAAAGGACTTTTCAAATCTTATCCCCGGCCACGGCGGAATGTTTGATAGGGCGGACAGCCTGCTATTCTCGATTCCCGCCACGTATCTGTGCCTCCGCATTGCGGAAATGATAGTCAAATAATAAAGAGCAGCTCCGCGGAGCTGCTCTTTAATAATCTGTCTAAATCAGTCAGCAGTAAAGGTGATGCAGAGGTCTGCGGGAATTTTCTCGCAGTTGGTGCAGTTGACGCTGCAGAAAATGTAAACATACTGGCCGGCGAAAACATCAAGATCGCCGCTGTTGACGAGGTAGGGGACATACATCTCGGTGATGTGCCAATCATCGTCGATGAACTCGGAATTCAGAACGTATACGAGCCACTGGGCATCTTCGTTATCGGATGCGGAGAAGTGAAGGACGGTGTCCTCATCGCACTCGAAGTGGGTGTAACCGAAAGCGTTGAGCTCGGAGGCATAGACGGAACCGACATAGTGAGTGGGGATACCGGCAACCTTGGCAGCCTCGATGGTGCCCTGAGCTGAGCATGCGGTCATAGCGAAAAGCATTACAAAAGCAATAGCAATAACAATTATCTTTTTCATATAATTTTACTTCCTTTCAAATTTCGTTGCGAATAATAATCCTTTTGAGCGTAAAAGTCAATAGCAAAAACGGAAAATAGTACACAAAAACGCGGCCGCTGAAATGAATATTCAGAACATTATTTGACATGTTGCATAAAACTGTACTATATTGCTCAAAAACGGACAATATAGGACAACGTATGTTGATGTTACACAAAAATATGTAGCTATAAAACAGCAACTTGCACAAGATGAATGCCGGTTTTAAGCGTGGCTGTAATAACTATAAAGGGATCGCACATCATTGATGTTATACGAATGCCCATGTTCAGCTGCGCAATTGGGTAAATCAAGAGCATGCGTTGTACAGATATTCAACAATATCGCAGATAAATATAGTATAGTTTACATAACAAATAGATAGCTGCGTGACAACGATTGGTAAACATAAAAAAATTTACATAATATATAGAATGCCGAAAAAACCGCGTTTTACTGACACTTGCCGATAGCATCGAGACATGTTATACTGATTGCAATTTACCAAGGATGTGGAAATATATGGGCTTCATATCGTACACTCTTGCATATTACGGCTCTGCGCTTTCGACCCTTGAGAGCTCTTGCCCGAATGCGGAGAGCATTTACCGCGCAAAACAGCTGCTGAAGTTTATTGATGATATTGTTGACGAGGGTTACTTTGACCTGCGAGACAGACTTGAGGAGGAGTTAAACGGTGTTTCGAGGCTGAGAGATTACATAGCACGCAGCGGCGAGATGCCCTTTCCCGTGCGCAGCGGGCGAACAGTCTTTCCGGAGGGGACATACTCCGATACGAGTGTGGGTCTTCTTTCTTATTTGAATCAGCTTTCGCGTGAAGCTCTTTCCGCGGATTGTTTGCCGGCAGAGGATGAGTTCATTCCCGAGCTCCGTGCTTTCTGCGATTGGATAGGCACCGATGAGGATACCGCGTACATCTTTCTTCTCAGAGACACGCTTTTACCGTATCTGTATTTTACAAGTCGCGGCACGGTAAACTGCCATGCGTGGCTGCTCGGAAGAAAATTAACTGCCGATTTGACCGGAGATGCGGACGGCGACGACATATGCATAAGAAGCGTCCTCAACTCCGCTCTTGAAAGCGGAACCGTCAACAGCTTTGACGGGTTCAGAAGCTATTGTACGCCGCGCATACGGGAGAATCTGAGAGCATATCCTGCCTTTGAAAATGCTGTCGGATCTCTTCTTAAGAGTGTTGAGGCGGATAAGATCATAGTGGTTGAATCCGGCTGCTACGGGACATTTCCCATGCTGCTTGCCGCGCTTGACGAACGCGTGGACGTGAGAATGTTCACGGCGATTCCCCACCTTGCGGATATCTACGGAAACAAGCTTTTCACTCGCGCGTATGAGAAAAACAGACGGTTCGAGACGCTTGCTTCTCAGGATGCGCTTTTCCGCTATGCGGGCTTTGAATCAGGAGAATTTAAGATCACTATCAGCGAAAACGAGGCAGTCATACGCGCTGCATCGGAAGAAATAAAAGCCATGCTGAAATAAAAGAGTAAGACCTTTGCGGCCTTACTCTTTTGTCATACTATGCGCTTGTAGATCATGTTCTCTCTGGAGAAGAGATGCTCGGCGATGAAATCGCGGCGTATCGTGCAGAAATCGTCATGGTAATCAGCGATGATGAGATTTACTTCTTTTTCGGTGTACTCTTTTCCGAGCTCAAACGCCTTTGATATCTCCTCGAGGATAATGCGTTTTTTCTTCCGCTGGCTCGGGATGCTCTTCAGCTTGCCGTACTCAAAGAATGTGTCGATCATCTTTTTACGGTATTCCTCATCGCGTTCCTTCTGAAGGCGGCTTTCCTCCGATTCCTCCTTGAGAATGTCGAGCACGGAGACGTTGAAAACCTCGCGGTTGAGCGAATACATCGTATAGTACTGCTCCTTGCGCGAGCTGACAGCGCCTACGTCCTCAAGCTTCTTCAGATGGAAGGATACTGTTGCGGGGGTTATGCCGAGCCTCTCCGCAAGGCGTTCAACGTACATATCCTCCTGCATGAGGGACTTGATTATCTGCACGCGGGATTTGTCGGAAAGACACTTGAAAAGCGATATTGCCTGCTGTTCTGTCATGTTATATTACCTCAATTCAGCTTTCAAAAAGGCTGAACGCCTTTGCTTTGATCTCCGCTGCTGCCTCGAGCTTTGACTCTTCGATAACTATTTTTGCGATATCGTTGTGCACCCTCGCAGCCTCAAGAGACTTCTCCCACATTTCGGGAACCGTCTCTGCCTGACGGAAAAAGGCGTCCTTAAAACTCTCGCCGTCCTTTGCAACCTTGGAGGAGGCATCCCACAGGCTCTTGTGAATTCAGATATCAATAAATTAATTTGACAAACATCTAATCACTACGATGCGAAGTATAACACTAAAATCAGAAGCTGTCAATATATTTTGACGGATATCTAAAAGAAAAAGCCGCCTATAAGGCGGCCTTGAATACAGATGATTACTTGACCTTTTTGACGGGCAGCATTTCGATATAGCCTCTTGTCCCTATGGGCTCAAGCTGGACGGAGGGATTTGACTTGTCCCACTCGTAACCGATGGTTGAGGGGTCAAACTTCTTCTCGGCGTCCCAGATCGCACCTATCGCGCTTTCAAATTCCTCCTCCGCGAAGGGCTCTCCCTGAAACCTCAGATACTGAGCGGCTGGGAGAGAGATGACGTCGAAGCCGTCGGGGATGATGCCGTCAAAGTCAACGGAGACCTCGACGCCCTGAACGTACTCGCTCGTGCCGGGTGCTATATACTCCTTGGGAAGCCACAGACAGACCGGCTCTCCGCAGATAGACTTCATGCTCGTGAGGATACCCCACACATCGCAGCCGACCTCCTCGCAGTATGCGAAGTAATCCGCAGCCTTGATTCCGCGCTTGATGACAACCTTTCTCGCGGGCTTGTCAATGATCTGCAAAAATACATTTTTGGTTTCCAATGCTTCTGTTCTCCTTTTCACATAAACTGATTTTACGCCGTAAGGGGTGTAAAGCGGGATGGGAACAGCCTTCTTCGCATAGTCTGTAGGGTTGCAGCCGAACTCTCCGAAAAATGCGCGCTGGTAGCCGTCAACGCTTTCAAAGCCGCAGTCCAGCGCGACGTCGAGGATACGCACCTTTTCGTCCCGCAGACGGAGCGCCGAGCTTCTGAGCCGCAGCTTGCGGATGTAGTTTGCGGGAGTTATGCCAACGTATTGAAGAAAAAGCCGCCTTGCGTGCCAGGGAGAGTAGCCAGCCGCCTTTGCGATGCTTGAAATGTCAAGGCTTTCGCTGATGTGCTCGGCGATATAATCCTGCATACGCTGAACGGCTTCAATCTGACCGTCCATACGCTCACCACCTTACGAAAGAGATTATAGAAGTATCTGCGCTCTATTTCTCGACTGTTTTTGCTGTATTCGACTATATCATAAAATGAAGTGTGATAAAACCTCTTTTGATTACAATTTACTCAAACATTTGAATAAACTTGTTGAGAAACGGAAATGCAGGTGTTATAATGACAAATATCGGGAAGTTGATACACATATTGCGATATTTAGCAAGTAAAAGCGAATTAGAATATATAAAATAAATCGGTTTACGGAAGCTAATAGTGATGGATATTGTTGCTTTTCTCAAAATTACAGAATGCGTAGGCATAGCGGTGCTCTTTGCCATACTCATCTATACGACGCTGCAAAGGCCGTCGGAAATGCAGAAGCATATTGCCGTTCTTTCCATATCATGTATCCTCATGATAGCCGGATATCTCGTGGAAGTTGACTCGCTCAGCCTCGATTCCGCGATGATGGGCGCGGCAATGTCCTGCATCGGCAAACCGTTCATAATGCTTTCGTCATTTCTTATGGTCGCATCGTTCTACGGCCGCAAGATCCCTAAGAGGGTGTTTATTCCGCTTTGCGTATATGCGGGGCTTTTCCCCGTTATCGTTTTTACGAACAGATATCACTATCTCTATTTCGCAACTACTGCGTTTAACTTTCGGGCAAAATATACCCCCCTTATCCTGACGCACGGGAAGCTCTATATTCTCAATATAATCAATGCCGTGGTATATTTCCCGGCATGTATCATAGAAATATTGGCGGGCTACAGAAGAGTCAAGAGCAAGATGAGAACAAGGCTTTCGATATACCTTATTCTGATGGTCCTGTCAGGTCTCGTTGGCTATGCGCTGTATATTCTCAAGCTTACAAACGGATATGACTCAACCATACTCGGAGTATCTATCGGATCGTTCTTCCTCGTGGTGCTGTTTTTCAGATGCAAGGTATTCGATGTCGCGGATAATTCAAAGGACTATGCGCTGAATGTTTCCACAGAGGGGCTCATCGTTTATGACGATGCCGATTCCGTGGTATTTCAGAACAGAGCCGCAAAAAAACTGACCGAGAAGGATATCCCGCTTGAGACCATTTCCCGGATGGGTGACGGCGAGAACATTTTCCGCAAGGATAACAGAACCTATTCCGTCAATGTGAACGCTATCAGAAAAGGGAGTGAGCTGCTCGGCAAAAGCGTCGAGGTGCGTGATATTACAGATTCATATAATTATCAGCTCAGCCTTGAAAAAGCCATAAACGATACGACGGAGAAGCTTGATATTGTCCGGCGAACTATCTTCGGCTCGATCGCAAGCATAGTCGAGGCAAGAAGCATTGAAACCGGCGACCATATCAGAAGAGTCAGCACATATGCGGAGCAAATAGCCGGGGAGCTTCGGAAAGAAGGCCGGTTCACCGATATCCTCACGGACGAGTATGTCAATATTCTCGTGCTTTCCGCTCCTCTGCACGATGTAGGCAAAATATCGGTTTCTGATTCCATCCTTTTAAAGCCCGGCAAGCTTACGGATGATGAATTTGAACAGATGAAGACTCACTCGGAGACGGGAGCGAAGATCATCAGAAGCACGATGCAGGGCCTTGAGGATGAAGAGTACATAAGCATGGCTGAGACTATCGCTATGTATCACCATGAGCGCTGGGACGGAACAGGCTATCCGTGCGGCCTCAGAGGAGAGAATATCCCGCTCTGCGCGCGTATTATCGCTATTGCGGATTGCTATGACGCGATGACCTCCAAGCGATGCTACAAGGAGGCGTTCTCCGATGAAGAGGCTCTCGCGATAATCAGGGAAGCGCGCGGAACGCATTTTGACCCTGTAATTGCGGATGCTTTTCTCATGGCCTGCAAGTAAACTGATGTTTCTGTAATTGGGCAGACGGCGGTCTGCCCAATTATTTCAATCTTCTTGATTTTAGGGCGAATATATAATATTATAAAAATAAGAAATCTTCCGAATAACCGATAGGAGTGATTTGGTATGGAGATCCTCAGACAGAAATTTTATTTGACGTTTATCTACGAAAACAGATGGCAGTTTTTCCTTGACGGACTGCTCATGACGCTGCTGCTCACGTTTGCGTCCTTCCTCGGCGGCACGATCCTCGGCGCTATCCTATGTGGGCTGAGAATGATCCCGAAAAAGGGTGTCCAAAAGGCGGTCAAGTGGTTCGTGAATCTTCTTATCCAGCTGCCGACGCTCGTCCTGCTGATGGTATTTGTATACCTTGTTTTCAGCAACACGAGCCTCTCCGTCGTGCTGACGGTTATCTTCGGCCTGATGCTCAAGTGCGGAGCATATCTCTCCGAGATATTCTACACAGCCGTCAAGGGCGTGAACGAGGGGCAGGCGGAGGCCGCAAGATCTCTCGGCATGACAAAGCTGCAGGCGTTTCTCTATATCACGTTCCCGCAGTCCCTTCAGTCTGCGATACCGCTCTATAAGAATCAGTTCATCATCTCCCTGCAGGAGACCTCCCTCGTCGGTACTCTCGCCGTGCAGGATATCACGAAGGCCTCGAATATCGTGACATCCAGAACGCTTGACGCATTCTTCGGCCTTATTCTCATTTCGGTCGTGTATCTTGTAATCGGCTTCGTCTGCTCTAAGCTCCTCGGACTTTTGAGCATAAGAAAGCATCTCGGAGGTGAAGACAATGCTTGAAGTTAAAAACCTTAAGAAAAGCTTCGGCGAGCATACTATTCTGCAGAATATCAACTTCACCGTGAACGACGGGGACAGCGTTGTCATCATAGGAGGCTCGGGCTGCGGCAAGAGCACGCTGCTGCGCTGCCTCAACCATCTTATCGTTCCCGAGGAGGGCGAGATCCTCTTCAACGGCAAGAACATCCTTGATAAGAAAACGGATATCGACGAGTACCGCCGCCATATCGGCATGGTCTATCAGCACTTCAATCTTTTCGAGCATCTTAATATCATGGAAAACATGATCCTTGCGCCTATGAAGGTGCTTGGCCTTTCTCAGGACGAGGCGATGACCCGCGCCGAGAAGCTTCTCGACAAGGTCGGCATGCTCAACAGAAAGTACAGAATGCCGTCCGCACTCTCAGGCGGCCAGAAGCAGCGCGTTGCCATCGCGAGAACGCTGATGATGGAGCCGGATATGATTCTGTTCGATGAGCCTACCTCCGCGCTTGACCCCACAATGGTGGACGAGGTCGAGAGCGTTATAAGAAACCTCATTCAAAACGGCATGACGAGCGTTATCGTAACTCACGAGATGCGCTTTGCCGAGAAGATATCCAACAGAACGATCTTCCTCGCGGAAAAGGGAATATACGAGGAGGGCCCATCTGAACAGATATTCACAGCGCCTCAGAGGGAGCTTACGCGCCAGTTTATTTATCGCTCGCGTCTTTTCAGCCGCGAGGTGGAGATGTCCACGGTGGACTATTATTCCCTTATTTCCGAGCTGAAGAGCTTCGCTCAGTCATACGGCTGCACAGCCGGTCAGGCGGCCGGCATCAAATCTTCCTTTGACGAGATACTCATGCCGATGCTGAACGCGGGATATAAGTGCAGCGTTCAGTTCATATGCAGCGAAACTGGAAAGGGTCACAAGCTTATGCTCGAATTTCCTGCCGCGGAGGCAGACCCGCTCACGATGCCTCAGCTTGACCTTATAGGCATTCAGCTCCTGCGCAAGTACGTCATGGGCGTTTCCTCCGCGAAAAACAGCGCAGGCAATTGGGAAGTCACCGTTATGCTTTGATGAGGGCGTGAGTATGGGAAAAAACAAACAGAGCGGAGCCGTTAGGCATCCGCACGCCTTTTCAACGCATATCCGTGCGATGATACTCGCGGGAGCTGTCCTCGCGATTATTCTCGCTCTCTCGGCATATAATTATTATAATCTGAGGAGCTCCAGTAAAATCGAGAGTATCGATGCACTGTCGGGGCAGAGAATAGCCTGCTGCATAGGCTGGGAATCGGACTTTCTGCTGACGCCGAGAAAGGACATTACACTCCTCAGATATGACACGAATGCCGACTGCATCCTCGGCCTTTCCTACGGCCAGGTCGATGCCATTGCGCTTGACGAGATAACGATGCACACGATCTTTGCCAAAACAGAGGGGCTTGAACAGCTCCCCGGCGTACTCACCTCGGTTGGAGTGACGGTCTATTCCTCCTATTCCGCAGAGGATAAGCTTGCCGAGTTCAACGAATTCGTAACGAACTTCGTAACAAGCGATGAGTATAAGCCGTATCATGACGCTGTTTTTACCGATGACTATCATATGGCGGATATCCCGGAAATAACGGACGGAAAGAAGCTCGTTGTCGGATATGTGCCGGAGAGCTATCCCGCGTCATATATCAACATCGCAACGGGCGAGCCCGAGGGCTTCGGCATAGAGATGATGCAGCGCTTCGCGTATGAGTACGGCTATACGATAGAATGGGTCGAAACGAGCGAGACGGGGGCGATGGTTCAGCTCGGGCTTGACAAAATGGACTTTGCCACCTGCTACATATCCGATATTTACCGTGTCGATACGGAGAACAGCGGGCAGGCGCATATGTCCGAGCCGTATTTCTTCGCTGACGTGTATCTGATGAAGATCAAGGACGGAGAGACGGTCAATATAACGGGCGAGATAGAATACTGATAAAAACAGAACGCAAACTGTTTTGAGGGCATAAATAATGCAGCTTTATGAACGGTACGACCCGATAAAAGAGACCCTTGCATCACGCGACAAAAAGATGAATGCGATCATTGTGCCGCTGTGCATTTGCTTCGCCGCTATGTCTATAGTGTATGTGGTCAGATTCTTTGCGGGAGGCTTCTATACTCCGGAGGACGGGATATTATACTATCAGATTTTTGTTGAGGCCGGCGGCGGTGCGCTTCTGATAGCGTGCGCGGTGACTACCGTGCTTTTGGGCAGCAGACACCCGATGCTTCCGCGATATCTGTTTGCTGCGGCATATTTGCTTAAGGCTGTTTTCACAACAATGTACATAGAGTTCGGGTATTTCATCTTTTATGTAATTCCCGTCATGTTTGCCATCGGCTATTACGATCTGCGCTTTTCAATTCGTACGAGTGCTGCCACGCTCGCTGCCTACATCGGAGCAGAGCTTGCCGCAACCCGGTACGGAATGCCGCTGATAAGCTTCTACAACGTAGAATATTCCGACGGACTGCTGTTTCGGTTCAGCGACGTAGGATATGCGTATAACCGAATCGTTGCGCAGACTGTTCCTACGGCACTTATGCTGCTGTTCCTGTGCCTGCTGAGCGTGTTTCTCTCGAAAAGCGGTGCGGATTCGCTTCTGAGAGAGCACAAGATCAACGGGGAAAAGGCCGCGCTGGACAAGGAGCTCGCGCTCGGAAACGAGATTCAGCAGTCCATGCTGCCGGACAGAGTGTGGCATACGCCGTTTTTCTCCGCGTTTTCATATATGGTCAGCGCTAAAAATGTCGGCGGGGACTTCTTCGATTATTTTATGATAGGCGAGAACAAGGTGCTTTTCACTATCGGAGATGTTTCGGGAAAGGGTATTTCCGCGAGCTTGTTTGCTTCAAATACAAAGGCGCTTATCAGAGCATACGCTATGAGCGGCTATGAACCGTGCGAGATTCTGCAGGAGACAAATTCATCCCTTTGCAGCACAAACAAGAAGAAGCTGTTCGTAACCGTATGGCTGGGAATACTTGATCTGGAAACCGGAGACTGCGTGTACTGCAGCGCCGGACACAATCCGCCGATCATAAAGCGAAAGACGGGAGAAACATCGCGGTTAAGCTCCAAGCCGAACTTTATTGTCGGCAGGAGAGATAATATCAGTTATTCGCAGCACCATATTATTTTAGACCCGGGAGATTGCATAGTCATGTATACAGACGGTGTTACAGAGGCAATGAACGGCGAGGGCGAGCTTTTCGGAGATGAGAGACTCCTCTCATTTACGGAAGCATATCCCGTGGAGGACAGCTTTACGAAGAAGCCGAGAGAGAAAGTGTTTGATTTTATGGGAGAGGCAGAGCAGAACGACGACATCAGCATTGCCTGCCTGAGCTTTTCAAACTATAAAATAAGCGGAAAAACGGAGCGTAGCTTCAAGGCCAAAAGAGAAGAGTATCCGCATCTGTGCGATTTCGTGATGAAGTTTGCTGAAAAGCATACCGATGACAGAAGAAAACTGAACGATATCGAGCTTTCTCTTGGCGAAGTGTTTTCAAACATAGAGTTCTATTCAGCGGGAGGGTCAAAAAAGATAACGGACGTTTCTGTCGGCCTATCGGCGGAAAACGGAGTGCTGAGTATCGTTTTCACCGATGACGGCATACCGTTTGACCCGCTGTCAAAGCCTGATCCGTCCCTTGAAGAGAACAGAAAAAGCAAGGTCATCGGCGGGTTCGGGATATTTATGGTCAAAAAGCTGATGGACGATGTATCGTATCAATACAACGGTAAAAATATACTGACTTTAAAAAAGAAGCTTACGGAGGAATAAGCATGAAGATCAACATTACGGAAAAAGAGGGAAAGACATTTGTTATCGCTCCCGAGGGGAATCTGGACTATATTACTTCTCCGGAGTTCGATGAGGTAGTATCTCAGACTGCCGCAAAGGCAGAAAAAATGGTGATAGACATAGGCAGCATCAGCTATATTGCCAGCGCAGGGCTGCGCGTGCTGCTGAATGCGGACGATCTCATGAGTCCAAAAGGCGGCATGGTGCTCATAAACGTGAACGACTATGTGAAAGAGATTCTTGATATGACGGGCTTCTCGGGTGTCCTTAAGACCGAATAAGCAAGAAATGATCTTTTTTTGATACAAACAAAAAACGGCAAGCTCCGCAGTAAGACATTCCTACCGCGGAGCTTGCTTCGTATGTGATCGGACTTGCTGTCCTCATGCTTTAAAACCGCACTTCTCCGGACCTTTCTGCTTCGCTTTCTTTATCGCCGCGAGTGCTTCTTTTGTGTTGTCTGCGATATCGACGAAACTGCTCATAATTCTTTACCAAAGATTTCGGATAAATCTATTTCAGAGTCGCAATACACAGCTCCGACATAGTAATCGTCGCATATCTCGATTTTCTTGCCTTGATATGAATATGTGGCATAAACAGAACCGTCAACATCAACAAGGACTTCTACTTTCTGTACTGGTAAAGCTGTCTCAAGTTTCTCGCAAGCTTTTAAATATTCATCATTATCAGCGTCTTTGCAAATTGAATATGAAAACATATTTGTCATACCCCCAGCATCTTATTGACATCATCGTTTGACACAGAAGCTGTCTTAATAATATCTTTTAGTGCCGCTTCTCTTGATAGTCCTTTTTTCTTCATTTTTCTTTCAATAAGCTCATCAAAGCTTGGGTTCGGGTGTCCCTCGTCGAGCTTTTTTCGCGTTTATTCGTCATTCATCAAATCTCTCGCATATGTGCGAATTTCGTTTCTTTGATTGAATGCGCTTCTCGCCTGTTCTTCCAAAGGCAATGTTCTGTCAATGCTATTCTGGATTTGTTCTATCTGGCTGATGTAGAATTCTCTTACTTCAATATTACTATACTTCTCACCTATATTATAACGGGTCTGTACTGTGTTTACAACAGCAATATTTCCGCTTGCGAGCTTGCCATTTTTTGAATGAGCTGTACTCAGCCGTCTTCCCGTCCGGTGCGGTGTAGGTCTTGCTATACGGAGAGTCCTCTATCTCTGCAATCATAGTGCATCGGCTGCTGTGTACCTCTGTGGGTCTGCCTTAAATCCGAAAGGTGCAAGATGCCGGCAAGAGCTTGCATTGCCTGAGAAAAACGCATTGACACCGCCCGAAAACGTGCGGTCATACGGCAATATCGCGCAAAAATGTTGACACGGCAGGCAATAACCGATACTATATAGACAGCACTGTATTCGGTAAAAAAACATATAGGAGGGATAATATGTTTCAGTTCTGGGGCACGGGAACAGCTGAAGCTAAGGCGCTCGTTGATGCCGTTAGGGTAAGAAGCACCGAAAACTTCAACTGGACGTTCATTTTCATTCTCGCGGTGGTCTTCTACGTATACTGGACGGAGATCCAAAAGAAAAACTACGAGGTCGTATATGCAGGGCTTGCGCTGTACGGCGTGCATTGGATGTATGAGATAGTCAATGCAATTATCGGCAAGATCTGGCAGTACCCTCTGTGGACGGTCTCAAACGCCTCCACAACGTTTATTCTGCTCAAGGGTGTATGCTGGGAGCTTTCCATGATGTTTGCTCTCGCGGGTATCATCTCCTTCAAGATGCTCCCCGCAGACCGCACAAAGCGTTATTTCACGAAGAGCGGCACGAAAAAGGGCGTGAGCTGCAAGCTCGCAGGCGCTATCGAGATGGCGCTTCTGTTTGCGCTGTTTGAGTCATTCCTTGCGGGAACGGATAACGGCTCGTTCTTGTGGGTCTACAAGTGGTGGGGCGTTATCCCCGTGTTTATCACTACCTACGTTCCGTTCTTCCTCGCCTCCAACTATGTGCCGGACATGGCACCCGAAAAGCGCAAGCGCTTCTTGATCTATCTGTGGGGCTGCGTGGCGCTGTGTCTGATCGTTTTCATTCCCCTCGGCATCATCTGACAATAAAGTCCTCGGCTGACGACAATATCAGCTGAGGACTTTTAATGTCCGTTCAAGGTAACGACCTGCCGAAGGAGCAGCAGAACGGGCGACACGCTCCCTCCGAATAGTACGATGCTTCTCTTTGCAGGATCACAACGGGCGGAAAAGCAACATCCCGATTTCCGATAAGAGCAAATTTCTTGGGAAAAAATGTTGCCAAACGCGAAAAACAGTATCATAATACAAACGATACGGTATTATTTTACTGCGTACATATCCTTTTAGGGAGGAAGATACAATGCTCAGAAAAAGACTTGTGTCTGCGATCGCTACACTTTCTCTGCTTGTTACTCTCTGCGTGCCTGCGTATGCCCTGCAGGGGAACGAGGCCTCGGTCGACGAGGTCGGCAAGGCGATAAATACGGTTTCAAACTCTCTGATGGAGCTGAGTGACACGGCCTCAAGCGGCGAGGCAAAATCGCTCGCGGAGGCTTTTTCAAGCTTCATGGAGGTTGCAACCACTGCGGGCAAGCTGCTTACGCTTATCAACGGCTCAACGACATTTCTCAGACTTATCGGCATCATGACGGATCCCACTCAGGCAAAGCTGTCGAGTATCCTCTCTCAGCTTCAGGTAATCGATGAGAGACTGTCGAGTATGGACGATAAGCTCAACGATCTTACCACCGCGATGTCTGAGCTGAAGGCCTCCGTTGAGTTCAATGCACGCACCGAAAAAGCGATCCTCTACGAGAGCAGCTGGCGTGACTTTGAGTACCGCTACATGGAAGACGGTATGGACAAGCTCATTACACAGTATAACAGCATGCTCCGCACGGGACTCATGAGCTGGTGCAGCGGGTCGAGGAACGAGAACGGCGTTGATAATACGGGCATAACCGTGCTATACGGCAATGTCGGCGGCGAATACAAGCTCACCTTCTCCGATCAAAACGGCGTTCCCACGGGTATGACGGACGGCGACAGGTGGATAGTAATTCCCGCGGAATGCCTTCCCGAGAGCTTTTCCTATGACGTAAACTCCTTCGGCGAAAGCCTCGCGGCAGATATAGCCTCGCGCATTTCCGATGCCGTCTCAAGCGGTGACCTCGGCATTTTCGAAACGCACAATTATCCTCTCCTTACGGAGGAGGGCGCTGCCGATATCACACAGGAGGACATCAATGCGCTCGCGGCCGACGCGGTCAATACGCTTATCTTCCGCGTTGCAAGCTCCAAGGTAAACGGTGACTCTGCCTTCGCGGGAGAGGTCAGCCGCCAGTTCGCAAATTACTGCAGCCATTTACAGACCTCCGGCGACGGGCTTGACGCCACGCTCAAGACTTTCTATCTCACGCACGCGTTTGAATATTCCGTAGCTGACGAGCTTAAAGACTTCTGCGACAGAATGATCATTATCACCGGCACCTACGGTATGTTTGCCGCGAACGTGCTCGGCATGTCCCATCTCACAACGGATGCCGAAAAGGTTGCCGCCGTCAGCCGGATGACTTCGGCTATCGAAATGGCGGAGCAGGCGAAGGAGAACGGTATTACCGGCAACGGGAATTACTGCTATATAACCGGAACTGATCTCGAGTATACAACAGTGCGCTTCAGCGCATCCGCAGCGCTCAACGCACACTACACCATATCCAATACGGCCTATGAATCCTGCAACGGAACTGCCCCCTCGGCGAAGTACGGCAGCAATATAAACGGAAATGCCGCACCCGCAGGAGACGCCGCGCTGATAGTGCTTGTGAATACGCTCCTCAGCAACGGCATCATTCCCGACCACGATTATCTGAGCGAGAATCTCGGAGACGGAGCGGTCGAAAATTACGGGAAGATAGTAACGGGCTACAGCGCTGTTCAGACTCTGCCGTTTGACGGAAAGACGAAGCTTCACGTGAAAAATGCGTTCGGCGATTACTTCGGCAACAACTCAACGATCACCGCTCTTCCCGAGGATGCCGAGCCGGAATACATGGTGTTTCGCAAAAAGATAAGCGGATCGCTCTATGACCTCTCGAGCGGGTCGCTTACCTCAAATACCACGCTCTGTGCCGTTGCCGCATACGGCGAGAACCACTTCTATTGGGTGACGGACGAGGGCGCATTGATGGGCGGCCCATCCGACAGCACCTCGTTCAAGGATGAATATTCGCTCACCGAGACCGGCAAGGACAGCAGGGGAGTGTTCCGCCAGCACCTGTACACGGTGGAAAATTCCTATAACATCGTGCTTTCCGTCCCGAATGAGAAGCCGTCTCTCGCGGAAGAAAACGCATACGATCCGCTCGGCTCGCTTGAGGCGGACGTGCCGCCGTGCGAGTACGATGAGAGTATTTATGTCGAGGAGGACGGTGAAATGGCCGAGCCGCAGGACGGATCTGCCCGGCAGGAGGGAGCCTCCGGCCTCATGATGATGTCC
>DCGN01000031.1:26323-26592 GCA_002315275.1 Clostridiales bacterium UBA1777 | reverse complement strand
GCGCAGAGAATACGGACTCCGACGGCCTTCTCGGCGCGCAGGCAGAGAGCAAGCAAAGCTCTCCCGTCGCTGTTATAATAGTTGCTGCAGCGGTAATAGCGGCAGCGGCAGTCCTGTTCTTCGTTCTGAGGAAAAAGAAAAAGTAAAGCATATAAAACAAACCAAGCTCTTCCGTTTCGGAGGAGCTTGATTGCATTTTGGGGAGTTTTCGGATTATCTCACATATAAAGCTTACTTGCTCTCCTCGTTAAGCTTAACGCTCCAGCTTT
>DCGN01000031.1:19823-26305 GCA_002315275.1 Clostridiales bacterium UBA1777 | reverse complement strand
ATCCAGCGCCTTGCGCTTGCGGATAGTCATCACCGCATCGGAAACACAGTCATACATTGCGCTCGTTCCGGTGGGGCAGGCTTGGTATTTCGAAGCGCGGTCTCTGCGGATGCCGTAGTGCTCCGCCGTCTCGGCAGCGTCGATATTTGCGGCGAGGAACAGAAACTCCCAGCCGTATTTATCCTGCTCGTGCTTTATCATGCGGCGCACCTTTTCGGCGGAATACTCGCGGCTTGCATTCTCCATGCCGTCGGTGGTGATGATGAAGATCGTGTGCTCCGGCACGTCCTCGGGTCTTGCGTACTTATGAACATTACCGATGTGGTGGATGGCTCCGCCGATGGCGTCCATCAGCGCGGTGCAGCCGCCGACCTGATAATCCCGCCCGGTCATCGGCTCGATCTTACCGATATCCACGCGGTCATGTACAACCTCTGCATAATTTGAGAAGAGTACCGTGGAAACATAGACCTTGCCGTCAAGCTTCTTCTGCTTTTCAATCATAGCGTTGAAGCCGCCGACGGTGTCGCTTTCGAGCCCTGCCATGGACCCGCTCTTGTCCAAAATAAATACCAGCTCTGTGATGTTGTTTTTCATGTTCGTTTCTCCTCGTATAACATTAAAATAATGAGGCTGAAGGCCTCTCTTGACCTTACAACCTCATTATACATAAAAGATATTTCATCGCGGTCTCTTGACGGGAGACCGGATCATAGTGACAGAGAGCAAATAAAAAGACCTTCTCCGTCATTATTCAAACAGAGACATTGGGATATGCTCGGGTACTTCAATACCGGTGATACGGCTTCCAAGCCGGTTGGCCTGATTTTCCGGAAAGACCGAAAAGTAGGAAATGCCGTCCTGCAGCATCTCTTTGGAGTATTTCTTCGCCCAAAGGGACGAGGCGATCCCCACGATTGGGATATACAGCGGCCCGTATATCAGGGATTGGACGGTGTGGCCGTACTCATGCGTGAGATACGCATAGGGCTCTCCGGCGCTCGTCAGCTTGTCTCCGATGAAGATGAACATGCCCAGACTGATACCTCCGTCATGGCTCCAGCCGCTTACATACGCACCGTGAAAATTGAAATGCTTCTCCCCTCTGCCGTATTTCGCAAGGTAGATCAGACCGAGCAGAGACTGCGGCAGACCCCATGTTAACTGTATGAACTTGTATATAAAAGCTTTCATTGTCGTGTAAACCTGAATTTCATATCAATTTCCGGATCCGCCGGAAGCTCCAATGCAATGACGCTGCCGCTGTCATCTATGATGTGCTCCGCTTCCAGAAGACCGAAATAGGGGTGGAAGAAGGAAACGGTGTCTTCCGTTGCAATGACAGGCATTTCAAGATCCCCGATTCTGGCGGTAAAGCTCCCGGACGCTGAGGAAAGGACAAGCTCCCCGAAAAGAGGATTTGTATACCGGCCTGAAAGAATGTGACAGGCTTCGCAGTCCCCGGGAATTCCGTTCATGTAAAGCAGAGGGCTGTATTCCTCAAGCATTTTCTGCTGAAGAGCTGCAAAGAGACCTATCCAGTCGGTCTCATCGCCGAGCAGCAGACCGTTGAACGCATATTGAAAGGCCTCCCTGACGAGAGTTCCGCCCAGATCCGTCAGCATCACCGCCGCACAGTTCCTGCCGGGGAGAATATTCTGATTGGCAAGAAATCCGTCAATAGCACCGCCGTGGAAGATCAGCTTTTCGCCGCGGAATAATTCCGTCTGCAGACCGAGAGCATAGCATCTGTCCTTCACTGCTGTTGAGAGCTCGGGCAAAAGGCCGTCATACCCGTCTGAAACACAGGGCAAGGTCATTTCGCGGATCGCATCGGAAGAAAGAATGTCTTTGCCTTCAAGCGTTCCGCCGTTCATAATGGCGATGTTCCATTTCAGAAGCTCTCCTGCGGTCATGTACAGGCAACCGGCAGGGGAGACTGCACCGAGCCGTGCGTGAGGAACAGCGACAGTACCGCTTCCGGAGCGGATATAGGGAACGGCAACTGCTCCGAGCTTCATGGCTTCATCACAGGAGAAAGCAGCCTTTTCAATACCCAAAGGCTTGAATAGAAAGCTTTCCACGGCCTCCTTCCAGCTAATTCCCGAGCATTCTTCAATGACGGTGCCGGCAAGAGCGAACATCATGTTGTTGTACTGATGCTTTTCTCCGGGCTTCGCCGTTGCGGGAAGCAGAGATATTGCCCTCATCAGCTCCTTCACGGGAAAAGCGTCATGCCGTGAATACCATGCAAGGTCGCAGCCGGGGAAGCCGCTTCTGTGACTGAGAATATCACGGATAGTCAGACTCCGGGCAACTTCCGGAACGGAGAGAGCGAAGTCCGGGATATGCTTAAGGACAGTGTCATTGACCGAAAGCATTCCTCTGTCCTGCAGAGCAAGAACGGTGCCCGCCGTGAAGGACTTCGTGCATGAGCCGATGGCAAACAAGGTGTCATCATAGCACCCGCTTGAGCAGATGTATATCATGCCGTTTATGTAAAATGCCGCACTTACGGAAGGAATCTCAAAGGCGTCCCTTATTCGTGCTACGATGCGCTCAAGCTGTTGCGAACGAATCATATTCCTTCATCCCTTTTGGATGTATAATCAAGCTTCATCTGTTTCAAATCCTTTTCAATATCGGTCTTTTTGGCAAAGATGATCATAAACACTGCAAGTACCAACGGAGCAATGCCCAGCATAACATTTATCGCGTCTATCGCGGCGGCGGGCTGGACAGTCAGTTCGGCATCAAAGCCGGTGACGGACAGCGAAAGCGCCAGAACCTCGGTTACGACAGCGGCGGCAATAGTACATACAAAGCCGCTGACGCTTCCCACGGATGCGTCCATGCGCTTTCCACTGCGCCATTCAAGAAGGTCGCAGACATTGCTGACAATAACGTTGATCGCAACGAAGAGGAAGCCGGAGCCTATTCCGCTCAAGCCGAAATTGATGAATGCGGCGATCTCGGATGAAGGGAAAAGCACAAAGGGTATCTTTGAAACAGCAAACAGAATGAGACCCAAAATCAAAGAACGGTTATGACCGATGCGGTTGTCAACTGCCTTGACGAGGAAAATCGTGCACAGAAGCTGGCCGAAGATATATGCGCCCTGATAGTAGGTGCTCGTCTCGGTAGAACCCGTGACGTAAGTTGCGTAGTATACAACGACGGTGGTCATAAACAGCAGGATGATATTGTCCAGCATTACAATAAGGGTCATATTTACGAAGGGCTTGTAGCTGAAGAGTATTTTGAACATTTCGAGGAAGCCGGTCGCCTGATCGTCTCCCTCCATCGGACGGATGCGTTCCTTGGTCGTAAAGTAATGGACCAGAGAACCGACGATAATGATAGCCGCAAAAATGCATGCCACAATGAAAAAGCCCCTATCGGCATTCTCGGCTATCAGATTGCCGCTTTCATCCATAACTCCCAGTACAGACAGGATCGGGAAGCAGGCAAGCGTGCCGATAACAGTACCCAAACAGCCGCCGATGCTTCTGTGAATGTTTACCGATGTGCGCTCGCCCTGGTCATTGGTCGCAACGGTATTCATGGTGCAATAAACGGTACCGAGGCATGTAAGGCCGGAGTCGTATATGAAGAACACGACTGCGGAGATGATAAGTGCGGCCATGTCACTCACATGAAAGTTGGTAAAGAGCAGAATCAGGCATATACAGGTCGGAATAAGTGACAGCGGAATAAGGTTGCGGATACGCTCGCCCTTCTTGTTGGGGTGGTTGATCGTATAATAGCCTATAAGCGGGTCGTTGACGGCGTCCCATACAGCACCGGCAGCAACGACCGAACCGGCGGCCGCGACACCGATACCGAGAACATTGGTAAGGAAAAACAAATAGTAGGACGCTTTAAAGTAATAGATCAGGTTATAGGTACACGAATATGTGCCGAAGCCCAGTTTTTCCTTAAGACTCATACCTTCTCCGATTTTTGTGCTCATATAGTGAATTTCCTTTCTCAGATGTATTTTTTAAGCCGCGGGTAGATGTTCTCACACATTACCTTTGCCATCTGATCAGGTGCATCAATGTCCCAGCAATGCGCGCAGTTTTCAAGCGTGTAAAATGCCGTGTCCGGCGCAACAGTATTCTCGGCGTATTCCTTGGCCGCCACATAGGTGGTCTGCCAGTCCGAGTCTCCGTTTACATAGTAGACAGGAATGTCGTAGCGGTTTTCGTGCTGCTCCAGGTTAAACTCGAATTGGAATTTTTCACTCATGGGAATATACGCCTTATATGCGGTTAGGTGGAAATCCCTCAAGCGGTACTCCGGAGACTGCAGCATGGGTAGGAGCTCATACTTGAAGCCGGTCCAAAGCCCGTAAGCCTTTACTGAGGAATACCCCTCTTTGATAATAAGGTTATTAATCCCAAGCATGAACTCCCACTCACCCTTAGGCTTATCCAGATACGGGCGGAGCGTGTCAAGGTATTTGAGATTCTTTTTGTCTCCTCTGGCCTTGTAGACCTTTTCGAGCTGGTCGATGATAAGCTTGTAGTCCTTGCGGCAGTTCACCACAGTGCCGGTGGAGATATAGGCGATGAGCTTCTCGGGATAAAGCCTTGCCAGCGTTGCGCCGAGTATCGTCCCCCATGAATGCCCCAATATGATTATCTTTTCGCGTTTAAAACGGCTGCGCAGGTAATCAATGACCTCTACGGCATCATTGAGCATCATCTCAAAGGTGACCTCCTTCTCCGGCTTTGTGCCGGATATGGAAGCGGTCTTTCCGGAATAACGCTGATCCCAGTTGACAACTGTGTACAGCGCCTCCCACGGGCGCTGATAAATGTGGCTGAGGCCGGTGAGCGTTGAGCCGGGGCCGCCGTGAATGACCAACAGGACGGGGGCGTTCGTGTCCTTCCCGCGTATGCTGATCCACTGGTCAATACCGCCGATCCTTACTGCCGATGCCTCATGAATGCCGTTGCTGTAATCGTCCATTATCTGTTCCTCCGATTAGAAAATCTATCAAAAAAGGCTAAAGAGTTTAATGATTTATTGAATTAAAATATAGCACACATTTTTATGCAGTGCAACATATTTTCACGAATATGTTTTTCCCTTTGTTTACTTGCACCTGTTTCTTCCCGATGGTATAATTTGCGTGAAAACAGACATCTTTTTTATTTTTTGTTCAGGGGGGAGAATATGTACGTTACTGTTGTAATAATCCTTCTTCTGCTGTTGGCGCTTATATCTCTCTTTATTTATAACAGAGTCATGCTCGTCAGGGAGAAGGCCATGCTCGGTCATCAGATCGGTCAACGGGTAACTGTTGACGGGAACAGCATGTGCATTTATTCAGAGGGCTCCGGAAACCGTACGCTGGTCTTCCTTTCCGGAAGCGGCACAGCATCACCGATCGTGGATTTCAAGCCGCTTTATCGGTGCTTGAACAATGATTACCGGATTGCGGTTGTTGAAAAATTCGGTTACGGCTTCAGCGATACGGTGGACTCCGAGCGCGATTTTGACACTATACTCCGTCAGGACAGAGAGGCATTGGCCAAGCTGGGGATCACGGGCAAATACGTCCTTTGCCCACACTCCATGTCCGGATTAGAGGCGATCCTATGGGCGCAGAAATACCCCGATGAGGTTGAGGCAATCGTCGGGCTGGACATAGCTCTGCCGAGAACTTATGATAATTATGACAGCCGTTCGGCGCAGAGAACTATGAAGCTCGCCGCATTGGCGAGAATACTTGGTATCGTACGGCTGTATTATAACGGTTCAAACCTGCCGGAGCCGCTTTCAAAAGAGGACAAAAGGCTTTACAAAGCCATCGGTTGCAGGTCGGCTATCAACAAGACGGTTCGCAATGAGGGACTGGCGATTCCGAAAGCGTGCGCGGAGATCGACGGAGCACCGCTGCCGGATGTTCCCACATTGCTGTTCGTATCCGGAGGGAAGCCAAGCAGGCTTGCGCTTCAGCGCGAATATGCTTCGGGACTTGCCGAAGCATCCGTTGTTGAGCTTGAATGCGGCCATTATGTGCATTGGTATGAATACGAGAGGATATCCGAAGAAATGAAACGCTTTATCGCAAAGCTTGACTAAAACTAACCGGAGCTGTGAAATTCACAGCTCCGGTAAAATTTACATCATTTTGCGTATTTCAGAATCAGCCCGGCGATTTCCGTGCTGTGGACGATATAACTGCCGTGGGTGCGCCCGGGAAGTATTTCAAGCTTGCTTCCGGGGATGACGCTGTGAAGGTACCGCGTGTGTGACTCGAGGATCACGTCCCTGCTGCCCGCAAGAAGCACGACCTCTGCCTTTATATTGCGCAGATCCTTCTCCGGGATGTTCGGCTCATCTATCATCAGCTTCAGCAGGGGATCTCTTCTGAAGAAATAGCTGATTTTCTCATAGAGCTTTAAGGGCTTGTTGATAGCATTCGGAACGGAATTTGCCCCGCTTACAATGTACTTTCTGAACAGCTC
>DCGN01000031.1:16002-19713 GCA_002315275.1 Clostridiales bacterium UBA1777 | reverse complement strand
GTCACAAAGGCTTTTATATCGTCTGCCATGTCCTGATAGTGGTACTCACCGAGCTTCGTGCTGCCGCCGTGACCGCGGGTGTCTATCAGATAGACTGTGAAATACTCCTTCAGAACATCGGCGGCCTCTTTAAAGATGTCATGGGTCTCGCCGTTGCCGTGAAGCATGATAAGCGGCTCGCCCTGCCCCATGACCTCATAGCAGAGCTCTATCCCGTTAACGTTGATCAGCATTTTTTATTTTCCTTCTTCAATGAGAGCCTTTGCATCGTTCATTTCCTTGACCTGCTCGTCAAGCGTAAATTTCTTCGAAAGCAGGAAGGTTATCAGAGCGCATATAAGCGTTCCTACACCTATAATACAGACTATAGCGACGATAGCCTCATCGGGTTGCTTGTCGAGCATTCCGTCATAGTGGCATATATCAAGTACAAAGCCGAGGAGCAGCGTCAGCAGGGCTTGAATTGCCTTTTCAAAGAAGGAAGTGATCGTTGTGACCATTGAGTCAAGACGGTCACCCTCCTGAAATTCAATAATATCGGTAAGGTCGGCGTTGTTAAGGCTGAGCATGACGTTGATCATCTGGGTGCCGCAGCCTACACAGAAGAAGAATACAAAGCCGCCGATCATGGACTTGGAAAGAGCAACGAACACTATGCTTCCGATGGCGAGAACCGCGGAGCCGAGAAACAGCATCTTGTTTCTGCCGATCTTCTTGTGGAGCTTGCCGACAAATGGCAGCATGATCAGGGAACCGCCTATGTAAACGGCGCTCATGGGAGTGAACAGGTCGGGTCTGCTGATAACGCAGTCGCAGTAGTATACACCGTAGGTCATCGCAAGGGAGATAAGAAGGCCGTAGGAGATAGACATGCAAAGGACTCTGAGATAGTTTTTCTGCTTGAACAGCAGGCTGCAGGCCTTAAATATCGATACGTTCTTTGTCTTTTCAGAGTGAATTCTTTCCTTGGTGCAGAAATACTGGAATACTCCGGCGACGACGATTACTACAGCGACAATGACGGCAGCGATAAGGAAGCCGTACTTGGGATTTATCATGTTGTTGTTTGCATCCACGCCGGACAGACCCCTGACCATAGGCCACATAACAAGCGCGGAGAAGGCCGCACCGAAGATGGCTCCGAAGCAGAAGAACTGGCAGATATTGATGCGCTGCGCAGTAACGGGAGTAGCGACCTTTATCATGCCGCCGGTCGTGATGGAGTTAAAGGTGCTGGGAATCTTGAAAAGGAAGTATGTGACGAATGCGACCACAACGGAAACGGTGCCCGTTCCTACCTGCACGAACAGAAGGACAAACAGAAGCGCAAGCGGAATGGAGGCCCATATAAGATACGGCCTCATCTTGTCGCCGTTTTTGAAGCGGTGGTTATCCACAACGGCCGCAAAGAGCGGGTCGTTGACAGCATCCCAGATAACAGCGGAGGAAATAATTAAACCTGCAACGGAGGGACGGATGCCGACAACGTCCGTGTAGAAGTAAAGCAGGAAGGTGGAGATGAAGGTTGACCAGAAATTGTAGCTGAAAGCGCTGACGGTGTAGGATATTCTCTCAATAAACGGGAGTTTTGGCTTGTTGGCTTCCATATGCAGTTCCCTTCTTTTTTAAAAGTCTATTTCTATGCCCAGACCCGGCTTGTCAAGCAGAGTGATGCTGCCGCCATCGTTGGTAAAACCGCCGGTGAGGTTAAGGTCGCATCCGGCGCTTAAGAATACGCTGTCACAGTCCGCCTCGGTTATGATGCTGCGGGATGCGACTACGGACATTGCGGCTGTAATTGCGATGCGGTCCTCATTCATGCAGCCCACCATGCAGGGGATGCCGTTGGCCTCGGCAACAGACGCGATCTTCAGTGCCGGATAGATGCCGCCGCACTTCATCAGCTTGATGTTAAGAATGTCTGCCGCTCCTGCGTTGATGATCTTCACGGCGTCCTCAGGGCAATGCAGAGCCTCATCGGCGATTATCTGCATACCGCCGGCTTTGGAGCGTACCGCGGCAAGACCCTCGATATCCTTCGCGGGAAGAGGCTGCTCCATAGCGATGACACCGTATGAGATCAACTTGTTTGCCGTGGCTGCCGCCGTTTCGATATCATATCCCTGATTTGCATCCGTGCGGAGAACCACATCGGGGCCCACAGCCTCACGAATGAGCTTTATTGCTTCGATATCGTCCGCAGGGTCAATGCCTGTCTTGATCTTGAGAATATCAAAGCCCTCGTCGACCCACTCCCTGGCCGTCTTTGCCATCTCGGAGGGAGTATCAATGCCGATGGTGACATCCGTGACAAGCTTGTTGTTTGCGCTGCCGAGAAGCTTCCATACGGGCTGCCCGGCAGCCTTTCCGATAATGTCGTAAAGGGCGATATCAACGGCGGCCTTTGCGCTTGTGTTGCCCTCAAGGAGCGCGTCCATATCCTGATGGATCTTCTCGAGGTCAAACGGGTCTGCTCCGATTACTGCGGAGCGGAACTTTTCAAACGCGGCGATAACAGTATACTCTGTTTCGTTCGTGACGGGCGTAAACGGTGAGGCTTCACCGTAGCCGCTGATGCCGGTATCTGTTGTCAGCTTCAGAAATATCAGTCTCGTTTCGGTTGTGGTCGTCAGTGCAATACGGAATACCTTTTTGGGCTTTTGTATGGACGTGACATATTCCAAGGATGCGATTTTCATGGGATTCTCCTTTTTCACATTTTTGTATTTTTATACAAATTTACTACATTAAAATACTCGTGTCAAGCATTTCTTCCTTGACATTAGTCTCATTGCATCTTATTATTTGCTTAAGTAAACTGTTAATTATTACTGTCTATAGAAATAGGGGCTGATAACGAATGAATCCACATAAGATGCCGTTCATCGGAAAACTGCGCAAAAGCGTAAAATCTCTGCATAAGCTCGATGACCGTGGACTTCTGTATGAAATGGACTATTATGCAGATTACAGGCTCTTTATGAAGCTTATATCGAGGCTTGTCACGAGCTCTGGCTGCTCCACCTTCACCGCAAAGACTCCGGACGGCGACAGAGTGATGTACAGAAACTATGATTTTCCTCACTACAGAAATGCCGATGACTCCGATGTGAAGAATATCAGTGGGCTGAATATCCTCCTGAGAGTGAAAAGCCGCAATGCAAAATATAAGTCGATAGGCATGGTTGACGGCTATTGGATGGACTCAAAGCACGGAAGCTTCTGCGAGAACGCTTTTGAGGACGGTAAATCGGATATCTCCATGCTCGCCCTGCTCCCGTTCTTATGCATGGACGGAATGAACGAGGTCGGCCTGACCGTCTCAATCATGTTTCTCCCATGCGCGCTGCGCTGGGATGAAGCAGAGTATATCGAGCCCGACACATTGGAGGGCAAGGCCAAAGAGCAGGCAAAAATACTCACCGTTCCCGGAGCTCTGCCCGATATGTCAGACCTTCTTGTCAAGCACGGGACGTACTGCATCAACACGGCAGACAAAAAGGCATGGACAGCGTACAGATATTTCAGCACATGCCAAAAGGAACCGGGAAAAAAGACGGTGTTCCATCCTGTCCTGATGCGCCTCATGCTGGATAGCTGCGCCACAGTCGACGAGGCAATAGCGCTTTCAAAGACAGTGAATATCAAAAGTCCCATGCCAGACTCGGATTTTCACATTATGGTCGCAGACGCATCGGGAAAGACCGTCGT
>DCGN01000031.1:12634-15913 GCA_002315275.1 Clostridiales bacterium UBA1777 | reverse complement strand
GACCCCAACGAAAAGGGCGGCGACAGGTATGTCATTATGGAAGAGGCCATAAAGAATAATCCGCAGGGGATAACCGAGCTCGAGGGCAAGGATATCCTTCAGGAGATATCGCAGGACATAAGGATAGGCAAGCGGCTGAGCATGACCCAGTGGAGCGCAATTTACAATATGAAGCAGAAAACAGTAAAGCTCTGGGCATTCCAAAATTATGATAAGTGTTACGAATACAGGCTGTGATATATAAACGGTGATGAATATGAAGATAAATGATATTGAGTCAACAGCATATCCGCTCCCGTCGGACATCCTTGCCGAAAAGGCAGCAGGCAGCTTCACGGCGGCAAGAGAGCTTATTCGGCGGCGCCTTGATAACAGCGATACGTCAGACTGCATGAAAAAGCGCCTTTTACATGAGCTTAGCGTCCTCGACATGACAGAGGCCGACTATTGCAGAGACAGAGATGAAGTTATTTCGGAAATACGACGCAAGGTGACAGATTTTTCCGAAAAGCAATTTGATGAGCTGCTTTTGGGCGGTCTCGTTGATTATTGCTATATAGACGGAAGAAAAAGATTTTTATCCACCGCCTGTGACTCCCTGTTCAACACATACCCGCAGCTTTTCCCCGCTTTGGGAGACGGCTGGAGGACTCGCGCCAGAGTTGAGGACAGCATCGTAAATACTGCTTCCGCGGGAGACGGCTTCGGTGCTCATATCTGCCTGCGGCACACGGTAGAGCTCCGTCCGAGAGCCGATGCCGCGAGTGAAGTGTGCCATGTCCATGTTCCCGTGCCGTGGAAATCTGCGCCGAATATCAGCAGCCTGAAGATAAGACCTTCAGATGCTTCGGCTCGCTTCTCTCCCGAAAGCGCCGCGATGCACACAGTTTATTTTGAAGCGCCGGCAAAGGGAGGGCTTAAGTTTTCTGTTGAGTACGAGTACGACTACAAGGATACCTGTGTTGATATGTACAACGGAGTTGAGCCGTTGAAGTTTATTTCCGTTCCCGAAGCTGAGCTTGCAGAGTATCTTGCGGATGAGCCGCCGCATATGCATATAAGTCCGTTTATCAAGGCGGTTGCCGCTGAGATCATCGGTGATGAAACCGCTCCGCTGATGAAAGCCCGGGCTATCTATGACTATCTGACCACAAAATGCCACTACCGCTTCACACGAAATTACAGCGCAATAGATAATATCCCCGAGTGGTTTCTCGTTAACGGTCACGGGGACTGCGGCACTATGGCGCTTGCGTTCATTACGCTGTGCCGCAGCGTCGGAATACCTGCCGGGTGGAACAGCGGTCTGTTTGCCGGTCCCGATTTCGTTGGGAATCACGACTGGGCATGGGTGTATATTGAGGGGTATGGCTGCAGACCGGTCGACGTATCGTTCGGCGGCTCGGCAAACAGAGTGGGCAACGAGCCCAAACGCCGGTTCTATTTCGGAAATATTGATCCGTTCCGTGCAATATTCAACAGCGATGTGTCGTGCGAGTTTGAGCCGCCCAAAAGGTTTATGCGACGTGACATAGTTGACAGTCAGGACGGCGAGGTCGAGTTTGACTCCCGCGGTGCCTTTGCGGATGAGTATTCGGTCACCATAGAGGACATGGGTATAAAGTCATTTTAAGAGCGGTGAGGAGCTTATGAATACAACGTTTCACGGTATAGATATTGCCTCTGCCATGAGGAAGCACGGCTCAACGGGCATCAGCATAGCGCTATCATCCGGAGGCACAGAGGAAAGCTTCACTCACGGCTCGGGCAGGCCGGAATGCGACTATCCCATAGAGCCGACTACGCTCTTTCAGGCGGGCTCGGTCAGCAAAAGTGCCTTTGCCATAACGCTCATGCGCTTCGTTGACAAGGGCGTTATCGACCTTGATGAGGATATTTCCGGGTACTTAGGCGGCTTTGTCAGTACCCCCGTAACCTTTTCTGCGCTGCTGTCGCATACGGCAGGTTTCAATGTTCACGGCTTTCGCGGATACGCAATGCCGGCAGAAAAGCTGCCTCTTGAAAAGGTTCTTGCCGGAGAAGGCAATTCAAAGCGCGTAAAGCAGATATATCCCTACGGCAGAAAGTATTCCTATTCGGGCGGCGGAATTGAGCTTGCAGAGCTGGCTTTTACGAACATCACTGGGCTTGCTCTCGCCGAGGCGGCAAAGAAGGAGCTGTTTGATGTCCTCGGCATGGAAAACAGCAGCTTTGTTCAGCCATTGGAGGATGCTCTGCTGTGCCGGGCAGCTCACGCCGCAAAGCGCGGTATAAGAAAGCCCGACAGCATTTTTCATTATTATCCGGAGGGCGGCGCGGCCGGTCTTTGGACGACACCGTCTGACCTTGTGAAGATGGGCATTGCCGTCAGCGATAGCTGCAGGGGGGACGGATTATTAAGACAGCAGACAGCGCAGAGGATGATTAAGCCTGTAAAGAGTTCATACGGGCTGTGCATTGAAAAGTTCGGCGATGGTATATACGGTCACGGCGGAGTAAATTACGGCTTCCAGTGCTACTGGCGCTTTTCCGCGGTGAAATCAGAGTGTGTTGCAATATGTGAGAACGTCAACCGCGGCTCCCTGAAAGAAATCGGCAATAAACTCGTCGCCGACTTCGGGAAGTGAGTATGGCGGTTACTACGTTGCTTCCTATGGTGTTCTCAACGAGCCTTCCTTCTTGCTTTATAATCAAAACCACCGATGGAGGGTGGATGTTTATTTAGGTGTATTGGATGCTCTGTAAGTGAAGACACCCGGTATGTATTCGCCTCTTGGCTTCATACCGGGTGCGTTTTAATAAAAAAGCAAACTACGAACGAATGCAATGACACTTGCATAGAAAAAGAAATATTGCTACAATAGATAAAAACAGTTTGGGGGGAATAACCAATGCAGGCAATATTTGAAACATCTTTCGACATAGTATACCTATCCGCTGTTATTATTTTCGGAGTAATCATGCTAAAGCGCTGCGGCGCAGACAGACAGTACAGACTCTACGGAGCAATGGCTGTAACACTCGGCTGCGGAGATGCATTTCATCTTATTCCGAGAGCAATAGCGCTATGTACTACAGGGCTTGACTCTTATGTGGCATTGCTCGGTATAGGCAAGCTTATTACCTCCGTCACAATGACGGCCTTCTATGTCCTTCTGTACTATGTGTGGCGCACTCGCTATCAGGTTTCCGGCAGGAAAGAGCTGACCGCAAGCGTATGGGTGCTTGCTGCCGCGAGAGTGCTTCTGTGCGCAATGCCTCAGAATATGTGGACGAGCG
>DCGN01000031.1:9968-12526 GCA_002315275.1 Clostridiales bacterium UBA1777 | reverse complement strand
AATGACGGTAAATTTCGCTTTTTGTGGCTCACGATCGTTCTGAGCTTCGGCTTCTATCTGCCGGTTGTGCTTTTTGCTGACACATATCCGATAATTGGCGTACTTATGATTCCCAAAACCTGCGCCTATGTTTGGACAGTGCTGATAGGTTACAACGCAATGAAGGCAGAAATAAAGCGCTGATATCTCAGCATAAGCATAACTGCGCTCCCGTTCCGATCCATGACAATTCAAAAAGGCAGACGCTCTGAATAGCATCTGTTAAAAAATGCAGGGACTCAAAAGAGCCTCTGCATTTTTACGGTTATAGAGTGTTTTTACCGCATTCGTGAACATACCCCTCCGGGTAACCCTTTTCCTCTGTCCAGCCGGCGGCCTCGCGGTCAAGGCGGTATGCATCCAAGCGGGATTCGACACAGATGATGGCAACCGCCATAAACACATAGCCCAATACATAGCCAACAAAGGAGAACGTCATCCACGAATCGCTGATGAAACTGGGAAGAGTATACACGAACCAAACGATATGCCCGAGTGCAAGAAGAAGCACAAGCACCTGATTGACCGTCACATTTTTCCGGCTTGAGCAGTGCGTTCCGTTGATGAGCATGTGATTTGTGAACAGTCCTATGGCAACCATGATATAAACGATTGCAAACGTCACATCAAAGGCGCGGAAGGATTGCAGATAGGAGAAGGAATCCAGCACAAGTGTCATCATGAGTGCCCCCATCATGGCCTTCATAACATTCTTGTTGTGGCGCTTATAGGTTACGAACAGCACGATAAGGCAGGCTGGATAGACCACGTGGGTAAGACCGTAGCTCCAATATATCATCTCCGCCGTCTGGAAGGCTCTGCAAAACATTCGCGTGGCGTAAATGATCATTCCGATAGTCGAAAGCACCAAGGAAACAGCAAAGAAACGGTCACTTGTAAACAGCTTTTTCATTTTAATTTTCCTCCTTGTTCAGATGTGCGGGTTTGAAAACTGTTTTAAATCACATTTTTTCCGCGAAAAAGTCTCTTTTCGTCAGCGGGAAGGTGATAAGCCTGAAAAAAGCTTTTCGCCCCGTCAGCCACACAAGATCGGCATCGTTTTTTTGATTGGCGATCATTCGCGGTACGCAATACTCCGCGATGGTTTCGGGATAGTCTCCCCAGATGTTGTAGGCCTTTTTTGCTTTGTCGGGAATGGAAACGGAGGCTGTCTCTCCGTTGGCGGAGGTCAGAAAATCGGTGATCATGATTCCCAGTGTCAGACGGCAGACCTTCACACGGTCGCCGGTCAGCTCATGGCTCTCCTTAGCCAAAGCACGCGTAAAATAGGTGACGGCTCTTTTGGCTGTACCGTAGACCGAAAGACCCATCCGCATGGCATCATTAGAGCCGTAGCCTTCGGTGTTAAATATCTGGCCGAACCCTTGCTCCATCATTCCCTCGAAGGCAATCTTGGAGCCCAAAATCGTCCCTTTCAGGTCGATATCCAGAAGGAACTGTATTTCCTTCTCGGTCAGCTGATAGGTCGGCTTATCCGGGCTGTTTACACCGGCATTGTTTATCCAAATATCAACGGTGCCGAAGGTTTCTTTTGCGCAGTTCCAGAGATTTTGGACATCCTCTTCTTTCCTGACATCGCACACCACGCTGAGCAGCTCCGCTGATTTCCCGTCAATACTCTGCAGCTCCGACAGAGCGGATGCAAGCCGCTGCGGATTCGTTGCTGAAATGACGACGTTCCAGCCGCTTCTGCGAAAGATCTTTGCCTGACTTATTCCGAACCCCCGGGAGGACCCGGTAATTACTACTGTTTTCATGTTACCCCCTGTCGTTTCTTGTATTTACATTGGTCTCTTGTTTTTGCATTCGTACACATACCCTTCGGAGCAGCACTTATGAATTATCCTTGTCTCATAAGAGCGATGTATTTTAAAATGATATGTCGCATGCCGCACACACTCTCTTGTTAGGTCTTATTTTGCGCTGCCCTAACGCTGATCTGCCGGGCAGTGACGGTTATCCGCGAAAACTTACTCCAAAGCACGCTGTGCAGCAATCTTTGCGTGAATTTCTGTGGTGTCATAGGTCGTTAGTACCGAATCTATCGGACGGACAAGCAGGCCAATCTCCGTACAACCGAGGATTACGGCCTCCGCACCCCGGCGCTTGAGATCGGATATGATTCTCGAAAACTCCATGCGTGATTCCTCGCGGATAATGCCGAGACATAGCTCATTGAAAATCACGCTGTTGACGAGCTCAATGTCCTGTTCGCCGGGGATGAGGACTTGAAACCCACGTTCTATCAACTTTTGCTTATAGAAATCCTGTGTCATAGTGTATCTGGTGCCCAGCAGTGCCACAGACTTGATATGATCCTTTTCGATGGCATCTGCGGTTGCCTCGGCAATATGAATCAATGGAACACCGACAGCGGCCTGCACCTGTTCAAATACCTTGTGCATGGTGTTGGTGCAGATGAGAATCATGTCTGCCCCGGCGTTTTCCAGCTTTCTTGCAGCGTCTGCAAGTATTTCGCTGCTCCGCTCCCACTGCCC
>DCGN01000031.1:0-9917 GCA_002315275.1 Clostridiales bacterium UBA1777 | reverse complement strand
AGCACGATTTTTGCGCTGTGCAGGCCGCCGAGCTTTTCTTTCACATATTCGTTGATTATGGAGTAATACGGGATCGTACTTTCCCAACTCATTCCACCAATTAGTCCGATAGTTTTCATAGGAACCTCCGTGTTTTGATTTGTTGTTTAACCGTAATGCGCTGAGGACTATGGTCGGTCCTGCATTTTCATGTCTGGTCCACTACGCAATTTAGCAATTGCCTTATTCTCTCCACCGGAAATCTGTCTTCCATATTAATGACATCAAATTCCGTTTTGGAAAGCACGGTTTCACCGGTTAATGCCAGATGCTCATTCACAGCCCGATAGTCTATCATAATTTTTCCATGCCCAGCCCAGTGACGGTTGCTGCCTTGTTTCTTAACGCCGGAAATCCAGTAGTTCTCTCTCGTTTCGAGATCATAGTAGTTGGCGTATTCGCCTCTGAATTTCTGGAAAGCGTGATCATTGAAATATACCGTCATTTTTGACTTTGATGTCATCACATAGCCGATCCACGCCGGACCGTCATCCGCATAGCCGGATTTCAGTTCAATATACATCAGTTCACGATTCATTGCACGCGTCCGCCGTTTTTCTTCCGAATGCACTGTTTTGTCAGATTAGGGGGAATAGAGCTGATTGTATTTTTTTAGTTCACTTGCCTCGACAAGCTGTAATATACCTCTCCGAATCATCGTCCTGTCAAATTCTTTCTTATAAATTCAATAATACCACATTCCGAATATCTCTACAAGTCAACTTAAAAGGAAGTCGGTCTTCTGTTTTGAAAAAAGTTAAAACAGAAGACCGGTTCACCGTGCCGATCAGAAACGGACATCCACACGGTTGGTTTATTCTCCGCCCCGCAGCTCCGGGTATTCGATACCGAACGTGCTGTTTCGCAGGATACGGAGCGCAATTAAGTTGTCCGAACCGCGCGGGTCAAAGCTTTCGCCGGTATACAGCTAAGATGGCGGGTTTCTGTTTGTATCAGAGCATCACCTTGACGGCAAAACCGCCGTTGATAAAGTAGGTGTGCGTTCTTGCCGGAGCAGTCTTGTTTTGTTCATCATAAAGAACATTAAAGAAAGACGTATTCAACAAAGAAACTTGCTGCAAATGAGAGTAATGCAAGGAACTGATAAAAGGCGCGCTGATTTGCTAAGAATTTGGGTGAATCGTTTTGTGAAAATTATGTGTTTGGTGTTATCAACAATATTTCCCTTAAAATGGAATGAATAGAATGATATCAGTTTCGAATAAAGTGTGTAAGTATTCTGTTTATGGCATTAACAGCCGTTTTGCTGATTCCAAAAAAGACGATGCGAGCCATTACTTTAATATAACCTCATTTGAAATGAGCTTGTAATAACTTCCAATTGAAAAACCCGGTTTTTTGTAAATTTTTTCTTGACAACCCGCGAAAAAAGGCGTACTATACGAAACATATTATTCGCAATTTACGGATTTAAAGCGTTAAGCGATTCACAATCTTTTTATGGTCGTCTTCAATTCCGTTCACGGGGGAATGCGGATGTTCCTTTCTCTGATTTGCTGATGTGCCCGGCACATCTCAAATAAATATTTATTCAAGGAGAGAAAAACAATGACCGATGTTCAAATCATTTCAGTAGCCGCAGTAATTGCATACATTGCAATCGTCCTTTTTGCTGCGCGACTACTAAGCAAGCGCAATGCCGCTTCCGTTGGACAGGTCAGTCATAACCTACCGTGGTACATCATCGCGGGCTGCACTATGGCGACCATAACCAACGCCGCGCAGCTGTTGGGCAACGCAGGTGCATCCTATCAGGTGGGCTATTCCCAGATGTTTTGGGCAAACATTTTCTCTGCATTGTTCAGCATTATAACCATTCCTCTTATGGCAAACCGTATGCGTACCGTCCAGTGCAACACCTTGGCAGAGCTTGCCGTAAAGCGCTTCCCGAAGAGCAAGCGCATGAACGTTGTGCTTACCACATGGAGCCTTTTCTGGGGTCTGTTCGCAAACGCACTGAGCGTTTTCGGCGGAGCAGTAGTTCTTCAGACCCTTCTGGGAGTTAACTTCTGGCTTGGCGCGATCCTTGTTATCGTTATTGCCATTATCTATAATGCTCTCGGCGGCATGGAAGCCATGTCCATAGTCGATACCTTCCAGTATATCTTCATCGGCGTTCTCGTCGGTGTGCTTACGGTCCTTCTGTTTGTTAAGTTCGGCTCGTTCTCCTCGTTCGCAGCCGCTCTTCTCGGCACTACCGGATATGACCTCACCGCTGCGGGGCAGGCTGTCGGTATTACCGAGGGCTTCTTCGATGTGTTCCATCTTCCCGGTTGGGGTGCAATGGGCTTTGTGGCATATATTCTTGCATGCTCACTGTGGTGCTGCTGCGACCTCGGCGTTGTCGGCCGCTTCCTTGCTCAGCGCGGTCGCGGCGACGGTACACGCGGAGTCCGTGCATATGCTATCATATTCCTGCCCACAGTTCTCTTGATGGCAAGCTATGGCGTATGGGGCCGCGGTATGTTTGCAAGCGTTGAAAGCGCAGACAGCATTGTTCTTGAGGTAGCAAAGGATGTTATGGGCGGCGCAGGCACAGTCCTGTTCATGCTCGCTACCGCTGCTGCTATCCTGTCCACCGTCGGCGCGTACATAAACGCTATGGGCATGACGTGTGTTAATATCTACAAGAATATCAACAAGAACAAGAGCCAGAAGCACTACAAGGCCGCAGAGGTCGTTTCCACCGTCATCATCGCAGTGCTGTCTCTGCTTATGGCAAAGATATTCGGCTACAGCGGCATCTCCATCACGTGTGTCGCGGTTCAGATGATCCTCGTTGCAACGCTTACGCCTACCGTCATCTGCACATGCTTCTGGAAGCGCTTCAACGAACGTGCCGCATTCTGGGGTGTCGTTCTCGGAATTGCAATATGCCTCGCATCCATGTTCTACGCAGGCGGCGCATACGCAGCCATCATGGGCGGCGGCTTCTTCGGAATCCCCACTCTGTTCCTCGGATGGATAGTCGTTGCGGTCGTCTTCTTGGTGCTGAGCCTTACGAAGCCCTACATGGAGGAGGACAACGGCCCCGAGTTCCGCGCACTGTTTGATAACAAGGAACCCTTTATGAAGCTTGACGGAGCCAAGGATGTTGTGGTAGCATCTATATGCTTGGTAGCCGGAGGTGTCATCTGCGCGTTGGGTCTTTGCGGCAAGCTCGGTGCATTCCCGACATTCGATAACCCCGTGTCGGATATTGCTCTGCTGGTATTCTCCGCGATCTCCGTGTTCGGCGCTCTGTTCCTCGGATACTATCTTATCCGCCGTACCTTCGGCAAAAAATCCGGCAAGTAACATACAGCCTCAGTAATACAGTTCCCGGCGTAAAAGTCGACGGGAAAATAAAAAATGTTATAGAAAATGTTATTCAGAAAGGGAAAAAACTATGTTTGCAAATGTTAACGGTTATAAGATATTCTTTGATGTAGAGGGCCTGCAGTTCGTTCCAGACGGCCCCGTAATGCGCGAGAAGCCCGTGTGTCTGGTGATGCATGGCGGCCCCGGAGGCGACCATACGCATTTTATGCCCGACCTTTCTCCGCTGTCCGAGTACTGCCAGCTCATCTATATTGATGACCGCAACTGCGGCCGCAGCGAGCACATCGACTATAATACCAACAGCATCAAGCAGAACGTTGAGGACATCGAGGCCCTGCGCGAGTATCTCGGCCTTGAGAAGGTGTTTATTCTCGGCCAGTCCTACGGCGGAATGAAGGCGCAGTACTACGCAGCGCACCATCCCGAGCATCTGTACGGTGCAATGATAATCTGCACTGCCGCCAATTCCGCAGGCATTGCAAACGAGCGCGTTGCAAATCATATCACCGAGTACGGCACTCCCGAGCAGTATGAGATATGGACTACCGGTGCTCTGCAGACCGGCAAGATAACCTTCCATGAGTACCTCGAGAAGATGCTGCCGCTGTATCACGGCAAGGGTAAGTTCAAGGGTCAGGCCGCTATTGACGGGCAGATGCGCGCAATCATGAGCGATGAGGTCGTCAGCTATCAGTTCATGGGAGAGCTTGCAAGCTTTGACCTTATTCCCGACCTGAAGAAGGTCGATCTGCCTTGCCTCGTTATGGCAGGCGAGCAGGACTTCATCTGTGACGTAGCCGCAAACGAGGAGATAGCAGAGGCGATTCCCGGAGCAGAGTTCCATATAATACCCGGCGCATCACACGAAGTATTTGCCGATTGCCCCGAGCTCGTATTCCCGATACTGAAGAGCTTTATCGACAAGCATTACGACAAGTAATCTGCATCACAATAAACCGACTGTTGCTTCCCCTATATTATCTTTGGGGAAGCAACGGTCATATTATACCGTATAATGAGGAAGAACAATGGATATATACGAAGAGATAAGAGGGCTTGCCGCAAAATACTTTGACTATGCGGTGCAAATCCGCAGAACTATCCATCAGAATCCGGAGCTTGGCATGCAGGAGCATGAGACTGCCGCGCTGATACGCCGCGAGCTTGACAAGATGGGCATATCCTGGAGAGCAGTAGGGGAGACGGGTACTGTCGGCACGCTTCCGGCAACCGAGCCCGGCGGATATACCGTTGCTCTGCGCGCGGATATCGATGCGCTTCCCTTGAAGGAGCTTACGGGCCTGCCCTTCGCTTCAAAGGTCGACGGCAAAATGCACGCCTGCGGCCATGACACGCATGCGGCGATGCTTCTTGCTGCGGCAAAGATACTTACATCGCTGAAAAATAGACCTAACAATACTGTGTTCATATTCCAGCCCGCCGAAGAATTGGGCTCCGGCGCAAAGCACATGATCGCCGGGAACGCGCTTGAGGGCGTGGACGTGATATACGGCTCGCATATCTGGCCGGATACGCCTGCCGGACAGGTCGGACTGAAGGACGGCCCGTTGATGGCGGGTGCCGACAAGTATATCGTCCGCGTGAAGGGCAGAGGAGGCCACGGATCTCAGCCGGAGCGCTGCTGCGATCCTATTCCGGCCTGCACCTCTATCGTTGACGCTATCCATCAGGTGAAGAGCCTGTCGCTCCGCGGTGATATACCGCTCGTGCTTACCGTGGGATATATCCAATGCGGCACGGCGATGAATATCATACCGGACAGCGGAGAGGTCTGCGGCAATATCCGCTGGTTTGACCGCGAGTCTCAGCAGATAGCCCACGAGCGTATCAGGAAGATAGCAGAGGGCAGCTGCTTTATATACGGCTGCGAGGCAGAGGTCGAGTTTATCGAGCTCGTTCCGTGCACGGGAAGCAGCCCCGAATATGCGGCGCAGGCAAGAAAGGCGCTGGCCTCGATGTACGGCGAAGAGGCTGTTCAGAAAGAGCTTCCTTTGGCACTCGGCAGCGAAGACTTCAGCTATTACGGTGAAAGCATTCCGTCGGTATTCGGATGGGTAGGCTGCAGATTTGACGGACTCAAGTACAATCTTCACAGCCCCAACTTCGTGTTTGATGAATCGGCGATGGAGGTCGGCTCAGCTACCTACGCCGCCTTCGCCTGCGAATACAAGCCCGTTGAGAAATAAGACCCGTGTCCTATCCACGGAAAAGGAAACAGAGCTATGCGTTTTGACCAGATAATCATATGGATATCAGCCGCGGGCATTCTCCTCGGTGCAATAGACCGCATGATCGGGAACAGATTCGGTCTCGGAGAGCAGTTCGAGGAAGGGCTGAATATAATGGGCCCGCTTGCGGTGTCGATGGTGGGGCTTATTTGCCTCGCTCCTGTCGCGGCGAACGTTATCGGCCCCGCGGTTGCTCCCGCACTGAAGGCGATAGGGTGCGACCCGTCCTTGATCGGCGCGATACTGCCGAACGATACCGGCGGCTATCCGCTTGCGATGGCTCTGGCGGAGAACGAGCTTGCCGCGAAATATTCCGGCCTGATCGTGGCCTCCATGTTCGGCTGTACGCTCACGTTTACGCTTCCGGTAGGCATCAACCTCATAGATAAAAAGAATCATCCGTACTTCCTGTACGGCTCGCTGATCGGCCTTATATGTGTGCCGTTCGGCTCGGTGCTCGGTGGCATCGTCGCTGGGATACCCCTCGGCGTGATACTGCCGAACACGGTTCCGATCGCCGTTTTGTCGGTGCTGTTTGCGGCAGGGCTGAAGCTCATCCCGGGCATCATGCTGAAATGCTGCGGGGTGTTCGGCCGCGCCGTAAGCGTGATAGCAACGCTCGGACTTGCGGCGGCGGGCTTCGAATCGCTCACGGGCGTGGTGCTGATCCCGGGGATGGATCCCGTGGGGGAGGGCATGAGCATCGTCGGCAGCATTGCCGTTGTGCTGATGGGCATGATGCCGATACTTACGCTGCTGATAAGGCTGCTGAAGCGGCCGCTTGAATTCATCGGCGGCAAGGTGGGACTCGATGTTGTCTCCTCGGCGGGGCTTATACTCACGCTCTGCAACGGGATATTGACGTTAAAATCGCTGAAAGACATGAACTCACGCGGCAAGGTCTGCAACTGCGCATTTTTTGTGTGTGCCGCCGCGGCTCTCGGAGACCATCTCGGCTTTACGGCCGGAGTAGAGCCGGCGTATATCACGCCTATGATAGCGGGCAAGATATTCGGCGGGATCCTTTCGCTCGCGCTGTGCGCTTTGTTCTCGAAGGGCATTGCGAAGCTGGACGAAGATAGCGCCGCCATAGCCGCAAAAGGACAATGATATACAGCAAAAACGGCATCTTGCTTTGGCGAGGTGCCATTTTCAACTGCCCGGTTTTTCTGCATCTGTGCGCGGCATCAAAAGAAGCGGGGAATCACTTGAGTTTTACCGCTGCATTTGTTATACTGATTGCAATATGAAAAAATGTCTGCGGCGTGGCTTCGCGCGGTGGGGAGGTGCGTAATGAGCGCAAAGAGAAATAAAAAACCCGAGAGTACCGATGAAAGCCTGATCATGGCAGTATTGCAGGAAAATGAGAAAAGAGCAAACAAGCTGGCTGTTTATATATTCTGCGCGGGATTGATCATTGTTTTGCTGAACGCGGCTCTTAACGAGCTGGGATTTTTCAAGCTCGGAGACAGAAGCGAAAAATGGATAACCTATGTATTTGCCGCGTTGAGCTGCATCATACCGATCCTTGCATATATCTCCGGGGCGTTTCCGCAGCGCGTTTTGAAGTGGATCAATCTGACGGGCATTACTCTCGTTGCCGTGTGGGCCGATCTCACAACGAATTACAATTCCGTACTGCTTACGGTCGCGCCTATAATGATGGCTTCCCTTTATTTTTCCAAGAAGACGACCGTGATAACCTATATCTCATCGATGATTGCCTTCGGGTGCTCATCTTTTATCGGATCGTTCAAGCTTTCTCTGCTCGACAATAACCACGTTGCCGTTCCGGACGGAACAGTGCTGACGGTTCACGGCACCTTGAAGCAGACGCTTGTGGAGTACGGCTTCAGAAATGCGGAGTATACCGAAAAGATGATGCTGCTCGGATATTTGCCGAGGCTGCTTGTTTCTGTTATACTGTTCGTCATAGCCATTGCCATCACAGAGTACGGATTTGATATGCTCATCAGGCAGGCAAAGCAAACCGCCGACAGAACAAAGCTCAGCACCGAGCTCAAATTCGCCGGAGACCTGCAGGCAAATGCGCTGCCTCCGCTGTCAAGCGTCAACGGAAAGTATAACTTCGAGCTGGCCGCGAGCATGACGGCGGCAAAAGAGGCCGGCGGAGATTTCTACGATTTCATGATGATCGATGAAACGCATCTCGCGCTCGTCATTGCGGACGTGTCCGGCAAGGGCGTACCCGCGGCGATGTTTATGATGTCCGCCAAGGAGAAGCTGCGCAGCGCGTTCGCTCCGGGCAGAACACCGGGCGAGATACTCTACGCCGTCAACAACAGCCTGAGCGAGAACAACAAAAAGCTCATGTTCGTGACCGTGTGGCTCGGCATCCTCGACATCGCGAGCGGAAGGCTCGTCTCCGCGAACGGAGGCCACGAGGACCCGCTGCTCAAGCGCGGCTCCGGCTGCTTTACGCGCATAAGCGAAAAGCACGGCATCGCGCTCGGCGTGCGCAGGGATATGAAGTTCCCGGAGCAGGAGCTTCAGCTCGGGAGCGGGGACATCGTCCTCCAGTATACCGACGGCATCACCGAGGCGAGAAACAGCGGCGATGAAATGTACGGCAGGCAGCGGCTTTTAGAAGGGCTGAACGCGGCGTTCGACGGAAGAGCGCTGACTGCGGACGGGCTCAACACGGGCCTTAGAAAGCAGGTTGCAGACTTTGTCGGCAAGGCTGACCCGGCTGACGATATAACGACGCTCGTGCTCAGATATCAATAACAAAAGGCAAAAACGGTGCTCGCGCTGACGGATAAGAGGCCGTATCGGCTTATAAACGAGCTGTGAATATGGGAGAAACGCTATGAACAACAACATGCTGAAGACTTACAAGGTAATAGGCGATATCCGCTCTCAGGTCAACAAGGCTGACACTATCGAGGACGCGCTGAAGGCATCGCTTCGCATCATCACCTCCGAGTGCGGCGTGCAGTACGCGGTGGTGTGGTATTTCAACGAGCTTGACAAGCTCCTGCACCCGTACTATTGGCTCGCGCCGACGGACTTTACCTCCCGCACGCATGCGCCGAAGGACGGTGATATCGGCAAATGCTTCAGCACGGGGGAGAGCGTGCGCCGCCTGCAGTATAAGAAGGGGCAGGACGTTTTCACGGACATGGCGCTCGTCGGCGTGAATATCGGCGCGATGCTGTGCATCCCGCTTTCGGTGGACGATAAGGCGGTCGGCGTTCTGCAGATGATATCCACCGGGGAGATAAACGCGGAGACGGCGGACGTGTGCGAGATCCTCGCGCTCATGATGGCGATGGACATCGCGGAGGCGCCGCAGTTCCAAAAGGCAGCGGAGAACCCGGAGACCGTTATGAAGGTGCGCGGCGTGAAGCGCTCGTTCCTGCGCGGAACGGTCACCTCGCAGGTGCTCAAGGGCGTTAACCTTGACGTATATGACGGCGAGTTCCTCGTGCTGCTCGGCGAGTCCGGCTGCGGCAAGTCCACTCTGCTGAACATCCTCGGCGGCATGGACGAGGCGGACGAGGGCTTCGTTGAGTTCATGGGGAAGGACATTACCCACGCGAGTGACGAGGAGATGACGATGTTCCGCAGAAAGAATATCGGCTTCATCTTCCAGAGCTATAACCTGATGCCGAATCTAACGGCGCGGCAGAATCTTGACCTTATCGGCGAGCTTGTGGACGATCCGATGGATGCCGATGAGGTGCTTGACATGGTGGGGCTTCTGAGCAGGGCGAACAGCTATCCCTCTCAGCTCTCGGGAGGACAGCAACAGAGAATATCGATTGCCCGCGCGCTGATCAAGAAGCCGAAGCTGATCTTTGCCGACGAGCCGACGGCCGCGCTTGACTATACGACGAGTATAGAGGTGCTGAAGGTGCTCGAGAAGATCATCCATACGGGGACGACGATGGTGATGGTCACGCATAACGAGGAGATCACGCGCATGGCTGATAGGGTAGTGCGCATGAGGAACGGGCAGGTGTACGAGGTGACGGTGAACCGCCATCCCGTCCACGCGGAGGAGCTCGTGTGGTGATATATAAATAAGAACAGTACGAAGCACAGACCGCTCGCGGCCTGTGCTTCGCTGCATATATCGCACCAACCCCGTAGGGACGAGCGCAGCGAGTCCGCAAAGCCTCAAGGCTCCCCTGCGATCAGGGGAGCTGTCACCGAAGGTGACTGAGAGGTCGAAAGGCCGCGTGATGCCGGAGGGGCTCGACCTCTCCGCCCAGTGTGCGCACTGGGGACCTTTGCCCGCCCCTCCCTCTGTCGCTTCGCGAC
>DCGN01000102.1:9829-13556 GCA_002315275.1 Clostridiales bacterium UBA1777 | reverse complement strand
ACAGAATAAACGACAGCTGCATCAAGGAGCTGCTCCTGCTCGACACTATCCCTTACCCCAAGGGAAGAGAGCCTATCGACAAGATCAGATACCTGACCACCGCTCCCGTATTCGCAGAGGCTATCCGCAGAATTTACGAGGAAGTTTCCATCTCCCAGCTGTTTGAATAATTAACGCTTATTACGGCCGCGGCAGCCTTGCGCTTCCGCGGCCCGATTTCCCCGTGTGGGAATACATTTCTTTACATTTTCAGGTGAAGCATATGCTCTTCCGTAAGCCCTCCGGCGTGCAGTGGCTTGTTGTCTTTCTCGGCAACCCCGGCACGCAGTATAATATGACGCGGCACAACGCCGGCTTTATCACGGCCGATGCCGCCGAAAAGCGCTGCGGCGCAAAGATCAACCGTTCCCGCTTCAAGGCACTCACGGGCACCTGCGAGATAGCAGGGCAGTCCGTTATGCTGATGAAGCCGCAGACATATATGAATTTAAGCGGAGAGGCCGTTATCGAGGCCGTCCGTTTCTATAAGATCCCCGCGGATCACGTTATCGTCGTGTCGGACGAGATGGCTCTTCCGATAGGCAAGCTCCGCGTGCGCCCTAAGGGCTCGGCCGGCGGGCACAACGGGCTCAAGAACATCATAGCCCACCTCGGCACGGAGGAGTTTCCGCGCATCCGCCTCGGCGTAGGCGCGCCTCCGCACGAGGATTATGACGTGAAGGACTGGGTTCTGTCCGTGTTCCGCAATCAGGATGCGGAGGATATCCAAGCCGCCGCCGATAGGGCCGTGCAGGCCATCGAGTGCTATATAAAAGAAGGTCCCGAAAGGGCCATGAATAAATTCAACTGAGCACATCCCCCTCTATTCGGCAAGAAATGCGAAAGGAGATTCATATGAAAAAAGAGTGCATCGCAATGCTCCTCGCAGGCGGTCAGGGCTCGAGACTGTATGCTCTGACGCAGAAGGAAGCAAAGCCCAGTATCCCGTTCGGCGGGAAATACCGCATCATCGACTTTCCTCTCTCCAACTGCGCGAATTCCGGCATAGACACCGTCGGAGTTATGACGCAGTATAAGCCGCAGAAGCTCAACAGCTATATCGGCACCGGCTCGCCCTGGGATCTTGACGGGTCTGACGGCGGCGTGTTCATCCTGCCCCCCTATCAGGTGGCGGGCGAGAAGGGCTCCTGGTTCTCCGGAACGGCCAACGCCATATACCAGAACATTGAATTTATCGACAATTATGACCCCGAGACCGTGCTCATCCTCTCGGGCGACCATATTTACAAGATGGACTATTCTCTCATGCTTAGGGAGCACAAGGAGAAAAATGCAGCCTGCACGATAGCCGTGCTGCAGGTCTCGCTTGACGATGCCACACGCTTCGGCATCATGAACACCGGGGCCGACGGCTACATCAACGAGTTTGAGGAGAAGCCCAAGCACCCGAAGAGCGATCTTGCCTCCATGGGCATCTATATCTTCGACTGGCCGAAGCTCCGCCGCTATCTCATCGAGGACGAGGCCGACCCCAACTCCCACAAGGACTTCGGCAAGAACATCATCCCCAACATGCTCGCAAACGGCGAGAAGCTCTGGCCGTACCGCTTTGAGGGCTACTGGCGCGACGTCGGCACGATAGTGAGCCTTTGGGACTCCAACATGGACATGCTCTCGACCACGATGATAAACCTCTACGATCCCAACTGGCCGATAAGCTCCAGAAACTCCGCCTGTCCGCCGCACTACGTCGGCCCCAAGGCGAAGATAGTCCACTCGATAGTCACGGAGGGCTGCGAGATACTCGGCAGCGTCGAAAACTCCGTGCTGTCCTCGAGCGTTAAGGTCGGGAAGGACGCGAAGGTGCTCTACAGCGTGATCATGCCGGGCGCTGTCATAGAGGACGGCGCAACGGTCGAATACGCGATAATCGGCGAGAACACCCGCGTCATGAAGGGCGCGCACGTCGGCGCTCCCCCGGACGGGACGGACGCGTGGGGCGTTGCCACCTGCGGGCCCGACATAGTTATAAAAGAGGGAGCTTCCGTTCCCGCCAGCGCGATGATCTACACGAGCGAGGAGGTGCAGTAATGGTCGACTTTCACGGTATAATTTTTGCTTACAGCGCAAGCCCCGCCCTCGGCGAGCTCGTTCAGCGCCGTACGGCTGCCTCCCTCCCCTTCTGCGGGCGGTACAGACTGATCGACCTTTCGCTGTCCTCTCTGAGAAACGCAGGCATCAAGGACGTCGGTGTGATAATGCAGAGAGACTATCAGTCCCTGCTTGACCATATCGGCTCCGGCAAGGCGTGGGATATGTCCCGCAAGGCGGGCGGTCTGCGCATGCTGCCGCCGTTCGGCCTGCCCGATTACCACAAGGGCCAGTATGCCGGCACGATAGAGGCGCTCAACGCCGTGTCCAGCTACATCCGTGACATTCCGCAGAGCCGCATCGTGCTTATGCAGGGCAACGTCTGCGCGAACATCGACCTTTCCGCGGCAATCGAGTCTCATCTCTCCTCCGGCGCAAAGCTCACCGCCGTGTGCTCAAGGAAAACGCACCCCTGGGCATCCCACAAGTACATCACCGATGATGACGGCAACGTCGTTCAGGCGCTCTATTACGCAGAGCCCGACGACGAGGGCATATCCGCTCTCGGCTGCTATATAATTGAGAAGGAAACGCTTCTCGCCATGATGGACCGCTGCCGCACTCAGAACGGCCATTACTTCCATACGGACGGCGTTTCCGGCTTTCTCGCGGACGGCGGCGTCATCCACACCTATATCCACGAGGGCTACGCGAAGGCCATACGCACCGTCAGCGATTACTACACCGCCAACATGGATATGCTCGACAGCAGAAACCGTGCCTCCGTCTTCCCCGCAGACCGCCCCGTCAGAACGAGGGCGCACGAGGAGGTCAGCACGTATTACGGCGAGCAGTCGTCCTGCGTCAACTCCCTCGTCGGCGACAACTGCATCATTGAGGGCAGTATTGAAAACAGCATCATCTTCTCGGGCTGCCGTATCGCGCAGGGCACATCTATCAAAAACTGCATCATCATGAAGGGTGCAAGAGTGGGCCAGTGCTCCGAGCTTGAAAGCGTCATCGCCGACAAGGACGTGGAGATAACCCACGGACTCACGCTCAAGGGCACGCCGACGCTCCCGATAGTCATCCCGAAGCAAGCGAAGGTATAAACGTTTCTCATTACCGTTACTTTCGAATCCCCTCAGTCGCTCCGTGACAGCTCCCCTTGAGTTCAAGGGGAGCCTTGAATAACGCCGTTTTTTTCCTTATTGGCAAAGTGGGACTTGCATTATGCTTGTTTCAGTATTATTAGCGGCATTTAGTTTTCCCCGCGCGTTAGTAAACGCATAATCTTTCCTTTCGGAGGTATTCCATATATGAAAAGCGAAATTTCCCGCAATGAGGTCAGAAGCGCAATAGAGGATAAGCTCTGCGCCTATTTCGGCGTTATGGGCGAGAACGCGACCGATGCCCAGATCTTTCAGGCCACGGCCATGGTCATCCGCGAGATAATGAGCCGCCTTCTGACTGCCGAGAATCCCAAGCAGCACGAGATAGAGGTGCACTATATGTCGATGGAGTTCCTCATGGGCAGAAGCCTGATGAAGAACGCCTTCAACCTCGGCATCGAGGAGGCTGTTACGGGCGCTTTGGAGGATATGGGTCGCTGTGCCTCCGATATCTTTGAGGAAGA
>DCGN01000102.1:4398-9776 GCA_002315275.1 Clostridiales bacterium UBA1777 | reverse complement strand
CCTCGGCCGTCTCGCCGCGTGCTACATGGACTCCATGGCCACCCTCGGCCTCGAGGCCACAGGCTATTCCATCTGCTACGAGCTCGGCATATTCAAGCAGAAGTTCGCCGACGGCAGGCAGACGGAGGTGGCCGACAACTGGCGCTCCGCCGCGGAGAGCTGGCTCGTCCCCCGCTATGACGACGCTGTCGAGGTGCGCTTCGGCGGCACTATCGCGCCACACTGGGACTGGATGGGTCACTATCACGCCGAGTACACCGGCTACACCGCCGTCACGGCCGTTCCGCGTGATATGCTCATCGCAGGCTACGGCGGCAGGGAGATAAACACGCTCCGCCTTTGGGACGCGAAGAGCCCCAACTCGCTCGATATGTACCTCTTCTCCTCGGGCGAATACGTAAAGAGCCTTGAGCAGCGCACGATGGCAGAGGTCATCACGAAGGTGCTCTATCCCGCCGATGACCATATCGAGGGCAAGGAGCTGCGCCTCAAGCAGCAGTACTTCTTCGTATCCGCCACCGCGCAGGACATCGTGAGAAAGCACATCCGCGTATGGGGCGACATCAAGACCTTCGGCAAGCACCACAGAATTCAGATAAACGACACGCACCCCACTCTCATCATCCCCGAGCTTATGCGCATCTTCATGGATGAGCATAACATGGGCTGGGACGAGGCATGGGGCATCGTGCAGGATGCCGTTGCCTACACGAACCACACGGTCATGTCCGAGGCGCTCGAGAAGTGGCCTCAGGATCTTATCCAGCGGCTGCTGCCGCGCATCTGGGAGATACTCTGCGAGATAAACCGCCGCTGGTGCGACTGTCTCGCGCAGAGCTTCGGCATGGGCGAAAAGCTCGGCCGCAACCTCATCATCCGCGGCGGTCAGGTGCACATGGCAAGCCTGTGCCTCGCCGCATGCTACAAGGTCAACGGCGTTTCCCGCCTGCACGGCGAGATACTGCGCAATTCCCTCTTTAACGACATATACACCGTCCGCCCCGACCGCTTCACCTATGTGACGAACGGCATTGACCACCGCCGTTGGCTCGCTCAGACGAACCCCGGCCTCCACGGTCTCATATGCGAGCTTCTCGGCGGGGACGGTTATCTCCTTGCTCCCGACGAGCTTGCAAGGCTCGAGGCGTTCGCGGGAGACGGCGAGGTCCTGCGCCGCATAGCCGCGATAAAGAAGCAGAACAAGGCCCGCCTCGCAGCCTTCGCCGCGAAGAATGACGGCATCACCCTCAACACCGACTCCGTTATGGACGTTCAGATCAAGCGCCTGCACGAGTACAAGCGCCAGCTTCTGTGCGCGATGAGCATCGTGCGCCTGCAGCTCATGCTCCACGATGACCCGAACCGCGAGTTTGTGCCGCGCACGTTCGTGTTCGGCGCAAAGTCCGCCGCGGGATATAAGACAGCCAAGCGCATAATCGAGCTTCTGCTCTCGATGCAGGATGATATAAACAACGATCCCGTCTGCAAGGGCAGGCTCGCGATATACTTCGCCGAGAACTACCGCGTATCCGCCGCGGAGGCCATCGTTCCCGCCGCGCAGGTGTCCGAGCAGATCTCCACGGCCGGCAAGGAGGCATCCGGCACCGGCTGCATGAAGCTCATGATGAACGGCGCAGTCACGATCGGCACGCTCGACGGTGCTAACGTCGAGATGTACGAAAAGCTCGGCAGCGACAACATGTTCCTCTTCGGCCTGCACACCGACGAGATTGACGCTCTGCGCGCCCGCGGCTACGATCCCGGATATATCACGAGATCTGATTCCGAGCTGTACAGAGTCATCACAAAGATAGGCTCCGGCTTCAGAGACGGCAAGAACTACTCCGACCTCACCTCCAATCTCGTCTTCGGCGGAGATCAGTATATGCTCATCGCGGACTTCAGATCCTACGTCGAATGTCAGGATGCGATGTATAAGCGCATCGCCGACGAGCGCGAGATGAGCAGGCTTTCCCTCATAAACACCGCCCGCAGCGGCATCTTCGCCGCCGACAGGGCAATAAAGGAGTATGCCGACAACATATGGCAGGCAAAGTGATAAAAATTACGGTCATCGGCGGAGTCAACGCGGATATCTGCGGCTTCCCGTTCGCAAAGCCCGTCATGAAGGACTCCAATCCCGGCACGGTGTATGTGACTCCCGGCGGAGTCGGGCGCAACATCGCGCACGATCTGCGCCTCATGGGGATGGATGTTTCCCTCGTTGCCGTGCTCGGAGACGATGCCTTCGCCGATATGATCCGCCGCAGCTGCGCCGAGATAGGCATTGACCTTTCTATGGCACGCACGGTGCACGGTGCGCGCTCCTCCACATATTTATATACGACCGACGAGCTCGGCGATATGCTCTATGCCGTGAACGACATGGAGATAACGGAGAGCCTGACGCCGCTGTTTCTCGCCTCTCATAAGACGGAGATAAACCGCTCGGACGCCGTTGTCATCGACGCGAACATCTCCCCCGAGGCGATAGAATACCTCGCAAAGCACATCACCGCCCCGATGTACGCCGACCCCGTGTCGGTCGCAAAATGCGGAAGGCTCGCCCCGCTGCTGCCGAAGCTCGCGGCAATCAAGCCGAACCGCCTCGAGGCCGAGGCGCTCACCGGCGAGAGCGATCCCTGCAAGGCCGCGGAGGCGCTGCTTTCGATGGGCGTGAAGCGCGTTTTCATCAGCATGGGCGCTGACGGGATGCTCGCCGCCGAGGGAGACGATCTCATCCGCCTCCCCGCCGTGAAGGCCGAGGTGGTGAACACCACGGGCGCGGGAGATGCCGCGACAGCCGCGATAACCGTCGCGGGGGTATACGGGCTTGGGCTTGACGTTGCCCTCGAAGCCGCGCAGAAGGCCGGCGCTATGACGGCCGAGGCTGACAGCACGAATTCACCGCGCCTCAGCTTCAGCTCCGTATTTAAGCCGTTTTTGTAAAATGTACACAAAAATCGTTCGCCCGGTTTCTCCACTTTAACGATTTTGCGTATTGACAAGCACGGGCTTTGATTGGTATTATTAGGCCAAGCTATTCAAGCTTATAAATTTTCATTTATTCGGAGTTTATTCATGACAGCTTCTTACGCACAGCAGAACATGAATTCTTTCACCGCTCAGTGCAGTGAAAGCTCTTCTGCGCGCAAGTCCGCTGCTTACTCCTTCATCACGGTCGTTATGGGCATCGCTGCTGCGATGTCCTTTATTATTATATCCTCCGTCGTATCCGTACGCGTATTTTCCGTAGTATTGCTCGCAATAATTATTATTGCACTCCTTGTAATACTTACCAAGCCAAAACAGAATAGTCCGAGAGGATAAACCGAAATAATAACCAGTTGATTACCGGCTCATCCTTTTGGATGGGCCGATTTTCATATATGTGAAAAGAAAAATGAAGAATAAAAGGAGAAAACACACATGAAAAAAGCACTTTGTCTCGTACTCGCAGTAGTTGTAGCGCTGGGCTGCCTTGCCGGCTGCGGCGCTTCCTCGTCCAAAGATTCCGATACCATCAAGATCGGATACCTCGGACCCCTCACCGGCGGCGTGGCCCAGTACGGCATTGCAGTCCAGAACGGTGTCAAGCTCTACGTTGAGCAGATCAATGCCGCAGGCGGCATCAACGGCAAGCAGGTCGAGCTCGTCAGCTACGACGAGGAGGGCGATGCCACCAAGGCCGTTACCGGTTATAACTCCCTGATGGACAGCGGCATCGTCGCTCTTGTCGGCGATGTCACCACCGGCCCGACCCTCGCAGTCGTTCCCGAGGCCTTTGCCGACGGTACCCCGATGATCACCGCTTCCGCAACCGCTATCGCAGTCACCTACAATGAGGACAGCGATTCCGTCTACACCAACATGTTCCGCTCCTGCTTTATCGACTCCTTCCAGGGCGTCACGATGGCTAAGTTTGCAAAGGAAGTCGTCGGCGCTTCCACCGCCGCCGTCCTCTACGACAACGGCGACACCTACTCCACCGGCGTTTACGAGTACTTCGAGAAGACCGCCGCTGAGATCGGCCTCGAGATCGTTGACGTTGAGTCCTACGCTACCGGCTCCACCGACTTCTCCGGCCAGCTGACCAACATCGCGGCAAAGAACCCCGACGTTCTCTTCCTCCCCATCTACTACAACGACGTTGCTCTCGTTGCTTCCCAGGCAGTTGACGCAGGTCTGTCCGCAACGATGCTCGGTGTTGACGGCTGGAGCTCCGTTATGGATGCTGTCACCGATCCCGCTCTCGTTGAAGGTGCTTACTACTGCTCCGGCTACTCCGTTGAGGACACCAGCGAGCTCGTTCAGACCTTCCTGAAGGACTATGCCGCCAAGTACAACAACGAGGTTCCCAACATGTTCGCCGCTCAGGCTTACGACGCAACATGGCTGCTGTGCAACGCTATCGCCGTTGCTGAGGCATCCGGCGCAAAGTACGGCTCCGACGAGTACAAGCAGGCCGTCGTAGACGCAATGGCCGCCACCGACTTCAGCTTCGTCACCGGCCACATCAGCTTCGACGCACACAACGATCCTCAGAAGACCGCCGCTATCATCTCCATCTCCGGCGGTGCTGAATCCTTCTGGGGCAGCTACTGATACTTACGCGGCCAGAAGCCGCTCATATCGGTATGAATTTCATCTTTACAGCTGTGCCCTTCGGGACACAGCTGTAAAGTGCCGAATGAAGGCTTCTTTTGCGGGTCTTCAGAGCGCTCCGAAGGTCGGCAAAAGCGGCCTGCATTCCACTAACCAACAAGGAAAGAGAGAAAAAACACAATGATCGTTCTGCAACAGCTCATAAACGGGCTTCAGCTCGGTTCCATGTATGCGCTGATCGCTCTCGGCTACAGCATGGTTTACGGCATAATAATGCTGCTCAACTTTGCGCACGGCGATATCATCATGGTCGGCGGCTATATAGCGCTGCTCATCATATCCGCGGGCATCAGCCCCGTCGTCGCAATTATCGCCGCCATCGTCGGCTGCGTGGTGCTCGCCTGCCTTATCGAAAAGGCCGCGTACTCCCCGCTCCGTCAGGCACCGCGTATCTCCCTGCTGATAACCGCTATCGGCGTCAGCTACTTTGTCGAGAACGTGGCGCAGCTCATTCTCGGCGCAGACCCTATGGCCTTCCCGAACACGGCCATCATCCCCGCCGTCAGCTTCAAGCTCGGCGGTCTGAGCATCTCCCTCACCACGATGGTGACGCTCGCTGTCGCTATAGTCTCCATGGCAGCGCTGACGGTGCTCGTCAAGAGCACGAAGATGGGCAAGGCGATGCGCGCCGTCTCCGAGGATATGGGCGCGGCTCAGCTCATGGGCATCAACATCAACTCCACCATCACCTTCACGTTCGCCATCGGCGCCGC
>DCGN01000102.1:1473-4239 GCA_002315275.1 Clostridiales bacterium UBA1777 | reverse complement strand
GGTCTCGCCATCGGCATGGCGGAGGTCATCGTCACCGCTCTCGGCTACTCCACATGGACGGACGCCGTTGTTTTCGGCATCCTCATCATCGTGCTCCTCGTCAAGCCCACCGGCTTCCTCGGCAAGAGCACCCGCGAGAAGGTCTGAGGAGGTGCGGCAATGAAGTATACTAAGATAAAGACACCTTATAAATACCTCATAAACATCGTTGTCATCGTGGCTCTGCTGTTCATCGGCAACGCGATATACAACGGCGGCGGACTGCCCCGCGCGACGAAGTCCGTTATCCTCCAGTGCGGCATCTACAGCATGCTCGCAGTCTCGCTGAACATCTGCACGGGATACCTCGGCCAGCTCCCGCTCGGCCACGCGGGCTTCATGGCAGTCGGCGCATACACGGGCGCTCTGTTCTGGAAGGCCGCTGCCGCGCTTCCCGCTCCCGTGGCAATAGTCCTCGGGCTTCTCATCGCAGGCATCGTCGCGGCGCTGTTCGGCGTGCTCATCGGCATCCCCGCGCTTCGCCTCAAGGGCGACTATCTCGCGATCATCACGCTCGGCTTCGGCGAGATAATCAGGATCGTCATCATCAACCTGCCCTCCGTTACGGGCGGTACCCCCGGTCTGCTGAACATCCCCAAGTATACGACCTTCTCGCTCACGTTTATCTGCCTCGTCATCTGCTGCTACGTTATCCACGCCGTAATACACTCGAGACACGGCCGCGCCATTCTCTCCATCCGTGACAACGAGATCGCCGCGGAATGCTCCGGCATCAACCTTACTTTCTATAAAGTGTTCGCGTTCGCCCTTTCCGCCTTCTTCGCGGGAGTCGCGGGTGCGCTGTACGCAGGCTTTCAGGGCTCGCTGTTCCCGTCTCTGTTCGGCTTCATGCAGTCCATCAACATTCTGGTCATGGTCGTTCTCGGCGGCATGGGCTCGATGACGGGCTCCGTCATCGCCGCGACCGCGCTGACCGCGCTCCCCTCGCTGATGCAGGATCTCGCAGACTACAGAATGGTGATCTATTCGCTGCTGCTCATCGTTGTCATGATATTCAAGCCCTCGGGCCTCATGGGTCAGAAGGATATCTCCCTCGTAAAGGGCATCGAATACCTCCTGAATTTCAAGTACCGCAAGGCAAATAAAGCAAGCAAGGAGGACAAGACCAATGAGTAAGCTTTATCCGATGCCGAGCAACTCCTTCCTCGTTGAAAGAGACCTTGACAAGCGCCCCATCCTCGAAACGCACTACCTCGGCATTGACTTCGGCGGTCTGCGCGCCGTCAACGATTTCAGCCTCACCATCGGCCGCGAGGAGATAACCGGCCTCATCGGCCCCAACGGTGCCGGCAAGACGACAGTTTTCAACCTCCTCACGAATGTTTACGCCCCCACCCGCGGAGATATCCTGCTTGACGGCCGCTCCACCGCAGGCCTCAAGACGAGCGAGGTCGTCCGCCGCGGCATCGCCCGCACCTTCCAGAACATCCGCCTTTTCAAGGATCAGACCGTGCTTGAAAACGTACTCGTCGGCCTGCACAACGAGATGGACTACACCACCGCAGGCGCGATCCTCCGTCTCCCCGGCTACTGGAGAGCGGAGAAGATAGCCCGCGGCCGCGCGTTTGAATATCTCGATCTGTTCAACATGGCAGACCTCGCCGACAAGCAGGCAGGCTCTCTCCCGTACGGTGCACAGAGAAGGCTTGAGATAGCCCGCGCTCTCGCGACCAATCCCTCCCTCCTGCTGCTTGACGAGCCCGCTGCCGGCATGAACCCCGCCGAGACTACGGCGCTGATGGAGACTATCGTGGAGATACGCAACACTCTCAAGATAGCGATCCTTCTCATCGAGCACGATATGAACCTCGTTATGGGCATCTGCGAGGGCATCGCCGTTCTTGACCACGGCGAGATAATCGCAAAGGGCACTCCCGCCGATATCAGAAGCAACAAAGCCGTTATCGAGGCCTATCTCGGCAAGGGCAAGAAGGAGGGCTGACACGATGGCATTGCTTTCAGTTAAGGATATTCACGTTTATTACGGCCAGATCCACGCCATTCAGGGCGTCAGCTTTGACGTCAACGAGGGCGAGATCGTCACGCTTATCGGCGCAAACGGCGCAGGCAAGTCCACTATTCTGAAGACGGTTTCGGGTCTTATGCACGCAAAGCAGGGCACCATCGAGTATAACGGCTCTCCCATCGGCTCCATGGCGCCGCACAACATCCTCAAGCTCGGCGTCGCTCACGTTCCCGAAGGGCGCCGCATCTTCACGCGCATGACCGTTGAGGAAAACCTCGATATGGGCGCTTTCACAGCCGCTCCCTCCTCCCTCGATGAGGACAAGGAGAAGGTGTTCAAGCTCTTCCCGCGCCTTGAGGAGCGCCGCCGTCAGGTTGCCGGCACGCTCTCCGGAGGCGAACAGCAGATGCTCGCCATCGGCCGCGCGCTGATGAGCCACCCCAAGCTCATGATGCTTGACGAGCCCTCCATGGGTCTTGCGCCTATCCTCGTTGAGCAGGTGTTTGACATCATCAAGGAGCTCCACAGATCCGGCACGACGATACTTCTCGTTGAGCAGAACGCTCAGATGGCGCTGTCCATCGCCGACAGAGCCTACGTCCTTGAGACCGGCGAGATCACCCTCACCGGCACGGGCAAGGAGCTCGCCAGCAGCGAGAGTGTCCGCAAGGCGTACCTCGGAGGTTGATATCATCTCTCCCCCGTGCAGAAAAGCACGGGGGAGATTTTGTTTGAATGGG
>DCGN01000102.1:488-1299 GCA_002315275.1 Clostridiales bacterium UBA1777 | reverse complement strand
CTTGGGCTCAAGGGGAGGTGGCACCGCAGGTGACGGAAGGGATTTGAACCTTTCATCTATATCGCTGCATTCAAATCCTCTCACCCGCTCCGCCTGCCAGCTCCCCTTATGAAGGGGAACTCCCGCGGGCAAACAATGTTCGCCCCATATGGACACAGCGCACGTTCACCGGCGGTATTGCCGACTAATGTCTCCGAAACGGTGCAAAAAACTTGCGTTTTCCTTAATTTTTATCTTGCGTTTCGGCTCTGATGCGACTATAATAACACGGTAATTTTATTAAAAGTGGAGGTAATTATATGAATAGCAACAAACGCCCCGATGATATGAAGCGTATAACCACTCCCGAGCTCGCAGAGGCTTTCATTGCCGAGCAGCTTACGGCTCTGCGCGAGCAGATCGGAAACAAGAAGGTCCTTCTTGCTCTGTCCGGCGGTGTGGATTCTTCCGTTGTTGCAGCTCTGCTGATCAAGGCTGTCGGCAAGCAGCTCACCTGTGTTCATGTTAACCACGGTCTCCTCCGCAAGGGTGAGCCCGAGCAGGTCATAGAGGTCTTCGGCAAGCAGCTCGATGCCAACCTCGTTTACGTTGATGCGACCAACCGCTTCCTCGATGCTCTCGCCGGAGTTGCGGAGCCCGAGGCAAAGCGCAAGATCATCGGCAAGGTATTTATAGATGTTTTCGCTGAGGAAGCATACAAGCTCGAGGGCGTTGAGTTCCTCGCTCAGGGCACCATTTATCCCGACATTCTCGAGTCTGACGGTGTCAAGGCTCACCACAACGTCGGCGGTCTGCCCGAGGATCTCAAGTT
>DCGN01000102.1:270-390 GCA_002315275.1 Clostridiales bacterium UBA1777 | reverse complement strand
CCGTCAGCCGTTCCCCGGCCCCGGCCTCGGCGTTCGCTGCGTAGGCGCTATCACCCGTGACAGACTTGAGGCTCTGCGCGAGGCTGATGCCATCGTCCGCGAGGAGATCGGCAAGCTGAA
>DCGN01000102.1:0-181 GCA_002315275.1 Clostridiales bacterium UBA1777 | reverse complement strand
ACGGCAAGCGCTACATGGGTTGGGCAGTCGTCATCCGTGCCGTCAACACCGTTGACGCTGTCACCGCGAAGGCCGTTGAGCTCCCCTGGAGCCTCCTGTGCACCATGCGCGACCGCATCATCGACACCGTCCCCGGCGTCAACCGCGTCCTTTGGGACATCTCCGACAAGCCCGTTTCCAC
>DCGN01000091.1 GCA_002315275.1 Clostridiales bacterium UBA1777 | reverse complement strand
GCAAGAACATCAAGCGCGATGAGGACGTGCTCGACACATGGTTCTCCTCCGGCCTCTGGCCGTTCTCCACGCTCGGCTGGCCCGAAAAGACCGCTGCTCTCGACTACTGGTACCCCACCTCCGTCATGGTCACGGGCTACGATATCATCTTCTTCTGGGTCGCGAGAATGATCTTCTCCGGCATGGAGCAGATGGACAAGGAGCCGTTCAAGACGGTGTTTATCCACGGCCTCGTGCGCGACTCTCAGGGCAGAAAGATGTCCAAGTCTCTCGGCAACGGCATCGATCCTCTTGAGATAGTCGACAAGTACGGCGCGGACGCTCTGCGCTTCAACCTCATTACGGGCAACTCCCCGGGAAATGACACCCGCTTCTATGTTGAAAAGTGCGAGGCAATGCGCAACTTCTGCAACAAGATATGGAACGCCTCCCGCTTCGTGATGATGAACCTCACGATAGACAAAAACGAGCTTCCCGAGAAGCTCGAGATAGAGGACAAGTGGATCCTCTCCAAGCTCAATGACGTGACCCGTCAGGTCTGCGAGAATATGGACAGCTTCGAGCTCGGCGTTGCCGCGGGCAAGATATACGACTTTATATGGGACAGCTACTGCGACTGGTATATCGAGCTCACAAAGCCCCGCCTCAACGGCGAGGACGAGCAGAGCAAGCTCTCCGCTCAGAAGGTGCTGCTGTACGTGCTCACGGAGATACTCAAGCTCCTGCACCCGTTCATGCCGTTCATCACCGAGGAGATCTGGCAGGCTCTGCCGCATGACGGCGAGGCGCTCATGATCGAGGCCTACCCCTCATTCGACGAGAAGCTCTACTTCCCCGAGGACGAGGCCAACTTCGAGATGGTCATGGCCGCTATCAAGGCCGTCCGTGCAAGAAGAAGCGAGATGAACGTGCCCCCCTCCAGAAAGGCTCACCTCATCATCGCCACCGACAAGGCCGCGGCATTTGAGGCCGGCTCAGGCTACATCTGCAAGCTCGCTTACGCAAGCTCCGTTGAGGTCATCGCCGCCGCTCCCGATAGTACGGACGGCATGGTGGCCGTCACTACGGACAACGCCAGAATGTTCATGCCGATGGCGGAGCTTGTGGACATCGCCAAGGAGATCGCACGCATGGAGAAGGAGCTTGCAAACGCAGAGAAGCAGCTCGCCGGTCAGAACGCGAAGCTCGCCAACGAGAACTTCATCTCCCGCGCCCCCGAGGCCGTCGTCAACATCGAGCGCGAGAAGAAGGCAAAGCTCGAGGCACTCATCGAAAACCTCAAGGAAGGACTCAAGGGCCTTAAGAAGTGAGAGAAGCAGCGCTTATTTATCTGAGCCGTGACTTTCTCCTGAATATCGATATGATAGAGGGTATCCGCCGCAGCACGGCGGATATCCTTTATGCGGGAGATAACGGCGTGCTCGTGCGCTATCACGGGAGAGGGCTTCTGGCCGTCAGCGCAGATACTGCGGAGGACGCGGTAAACATCATAGCAGATGCGGGCGGAGTGAAGGATGATATTATCGTCCATCAAGGCGAGTTCGCAGACGCTATTGCGGAGCGCTTCGGACTGCGGGAGCTGATGGAGCGGTTCTATAACTGCATCTTCACGAAGCCCGTTGCCGAGCCTGTCGGCGATATCCGCCCCCTCGGCATGGAATATGCCGAGTTCGTGGCTGCGCATTATGACCACAGCGACCTTGATTATATAAAGGGCCGTATCGCAGCGGGCAATCTCTTCGGTATATTCGTCGATGACAAGCTTGCGGGCTTCGTCGGCGAGCATGAGGAGGGCTCGATGGGCATGCTCGAGGTGCTGCCCGAGTACAGACAGCGCGGCCTCGGCACTCAGCTTGACCGGTTTAATATCCTCCGCGAGAGAGCGATGGGTCACGTCCCCTACGGGCAGATTATCGCCTCCAACGCGCTTTCCATAAAGATGCACGGCGACATGGGCGCCGTTATCGATAATAAGCTCTGCGCGTGGCTCGGCAGAGAATAATCTCCCGCCGATTCCGGGATCCGACATTTCCCGCACGTCTCAATAATTATAATGACACCGTAAGCCTGATATGGGCACACGGTGTCATTTTTATTTTGTAATTCGGAGGTGCTGTATGAAGATAAGTGCAGGCATTGCCGGCGGGCGGCTCACGGTGATGCTCGAGGGCGAGCTTGATCATCACGCGGCGAGAAGCGCCTTTCACACGGTGGAGAAGCTTATTGACGAGTATATGCCGCGCGATTGCGCGCTCAATCTCGCGGGGCTCACATTTATGGACTCATCGGGCATTGCGCTGATACTGCGCGTGAGCGGCCGCATGAGGGAGCTCGGCGGCAGGGCATGGATAGAGGATCCCGCAAGGCAGCCTCAGCGCGTTATAGATGCCTCGGGGATCGACAGACTTGTGCCGATAGCCATCGGCAGATGAAGGGAGAAGAAGCATGAACGCAGATAACTACATACGCATCACATTTCCGAGCAGGAGCGCGAACGAGGCTTTTGCACGCTCTGCTGCCGCGGCCTTTGCCGCTCAGCTTGACCCGACTCTTGAGGAGCTCGGCGATATCCGCACGGCGGTGTCCGAGGCGGTCACGAACTGCATAGTCCACGCCTACCCCGACACGATAGGCAAAATAAAGCTCGAGATGAGTATCCTTGACGGACACACTCTCGAGATAAGCGTGCGCGACTGGGGGCGCGGCATACCCGATGTGGCGCAGGCGATGCAGCCGCTGTACACAACGGGCGGGAGCGACAGAAGCGGCATGGGCTTTTCGATAATGGGCAGCTTCATGGACAGGCTCAAGGTCAAGTCCGCTCCGGGCAAGGGCACGGCCGTGCTGATGCGCAGAACGATCTTCCCGCGAGGGGGCAAATGACGGCAGAGGAGTCAGTAAGCTTTGAAAAGGCGCGGCGGGGTGATAAAGCCGCGATGGGCGTTTTCCTCGAGGAGAACTCCGGCCTCGTATGGAGCGTGGCAAAACGGTTCTTCGGCAGAGGAGTTGACGCGGACGACCTGTATCAGCTCGGCTGTTTGGGGCTTATGAAGGCCGTGCGCGGGTATGACGAGAGCTTCGGCACATGCTTTTCGACCTATGCCGTGCCGAAGATCGCGGGGGAGATACGGCGCTTTCTGCGTGATGACGGGGCTGTCAAGGTGAGCCGCGGCATCAAGGAGCAGGCCGCGAAGATACGCGCCGCGAAAACCGAGCTTGAGCAGCGCACGGGCAGAGAGCCGACGCTCTCGGAAATATCGCGCGAGACGGGCTTTTCTCCCGAGGATATCGCCTACGCCGAAACTGCTGCCGGCCCCGCGGAGAGCCTTCAGCGCGAGTCGGGAGAGGACGGCTTCACCTTGGAGCTCGTCCTCGGCGACTATCAGGCGGAGGAGCGCATGGCGGAGTACGCCGCGCTCAGGTGCGCGATCGACAGCCTCCCCGAGAGGGAGAAGCAGGTCATCGCGCTGAGGTTCTATCACGGCATGACCCAGCAGACCGCTGCGAGAGTACTGCGCGTGTCGCAGGTGCAGGTGTCGCGCCTCGAGCACCGCGCGCTGGAAAAGCTGCGGGAAATGATGGAGTAAAAAGACCTGCCCGTTTTGGCAGGTCTTTCAGCGTTATTCGGCCATTTTCTTCAGCGCATCGATCGACTGCACGCCTACGCGCTTTGCAACGGGCTCGCCGTCCTTGAAGAGCATCAGCGTGGGGATGCTTGCGATCTGGTAGCGGTATGCGATCTCGGGATTTTCGTCCACGTCAACCTTTGCCACCTTGATCTGCGCGCCCATCTCCGCCTCAAACGCCTCGAGGATAGGGGCCTGCATCCTGCAGGGACCGCACCACGTTGCCCAGAAGTCAACGAGCGTTACGCCGGAAGCGATCTCTTTGTCAAAATTGTCTTTTCCGAAATGCTGTACTGCCATTGTTTTATCTCCTTTGATTTTTATATTTTCAAACTGTCTATATATTCGCACGCGCTGAGAGCGGCGATGTTGCCCTCTCCCGCGGCCTTCGCGAGCTGAAACGGCTTGCCGCGGCAATCTCCCGCCGCGAACACTCCGGGAACGGACGTTGCCATAGCGCCGTCCGTCACGATGCCGCCGTTCTTGTACTCTATCCCGGGCACAAGCTTCGCCACGGAAACGGTGTCCTTGATTATGAACACTCCGTCGACCTTGATGCTCTCGCCGGAGAACGACACGGTGTCTGCACGTTCCTCGCCGGATATCTCGTACTGCGCGCTCCTTTCGAGCCGCACGACCTCGCAGCCGATGCTCTCGAGGAAATCACCGTCGCGCCTTGCCTCGTCGGACGAGCCGATCAGCGCGACCTTTTTTCCGCGGTAGAGCATCCCGTCGCAGGTGGCGCAGTAGCTCACGCCGCGCCCGAGAAATTCCGCCTCACCCCTGTAGAGCTTTTCGCGCGTGATGCCTGCCGCGATTATCACGGCCCTCGCCATGCAGAACTCGTTTTCAACGGCAGCGCCGAACGTATCTCCCATCGGCATGATGCTGAGCGCTCTGCCCGTTATCACCGTAGCGGCTGCCTCAAGCTGAGCGCGCATCGCGGAAGCGAGCTCTCTGCCGGTGATGTCCGGCGTGCCGGGGTAGTTCGAAATAAGCTCGGCCCTCCAGAGTGCCGTTGTCTCAATGCCGTTTGCGACTGCGGCAACGGACTTGCCGCGGCTTTTCGCCGTCAGAGCCGCGGAAGCAGCCGCCGCGCCGCCGCCGATTATGATAATGTCAAACACATCCGTAAGCGATGCACCTCCCTTTGAGAAGCTTTTCCTTTGCTGATATTATAATAGCAGACGCGCCGAATGTAAACCGTGACGCGGTCACATTTGCGATTATAATTTTAAACTGCCGATTTCCATATTTTTAGTTGTGTTTCGGAGGAATGTAGTTTATAATATATCGAAATATTCTTTAGGAGAACAGATATGGAAGAGACCAGAAACTTTATAGAAGCTTTTGTTCAGGAGGACCTTGCAGAGGGCAGCCGCTGCTGCGGTCAGCAGATACACACGCGCTTCCCGCCCGAGCCGAACGGATACCTCCACATCGGCCACTGCAAGGCGCTCACTATCGACTTTGCGACTGCGGAGCACTTCAACGGCATCTGCAACCTCCGCTTTGACGATACCAACCCCGCAAAAGAGGACAATGAATACGTCGAGGCCATTCAGGACGATATCCATTGGCTCGGCTTCGATTGGGGCGACAGACTTTATTACGGCTCCGATTACTTCGAGAAGACCTATGACATAGCCATTGACTTTATCAAGAAGGGTCTTGCATACGTCTGCGAGCTTACGCCCGACCAGTTCAAGGAATACCGCGGCGATACAACGCATCCCGCCGTCTCCCCCTGGCGTGACAGACCCGTCGAGGAGAGCCTTGATCTTTTCGAGCGCATGAGAAACGGCGAGTTCCCCGAGGGCAAGTACACTCTCCGCGCAAAGATAGACCTTGCCAGCGGCAACTTCAACATGCGCGACCCCGTTTTGTACCGCATCCGCTACATTAACCATCACAGACAGGGCAACAAGTGGTGCATATACCCGATGTATGACTTTGCTCACCCCATTCAGGATGCGCTTGAGGGCATCACGCACTCTCTATGCTCTCTTGAGTACGAGGCACACAGACCTCTGTACGACTGGGTCGTGAACAACGCCGGCATCTTCGATAAGAAGCCCCGTCAGATAGAGTTTGCCCGCCTCGGCATCAACTATACGGTCATGAGCAAGAGAAAGCTCCGCCGCCTCGTCGAGGAAGGCCGTGTTGCAGGCTGGGATGACCCCAGAATGCCGACGCTGTGCGGTCTCCGCAGAAGAGGCTACACCTCACGCTCCATCCGCGCCTTCTGCGAGCGCATCGGCGTTTCCAAGGTCGACTCCACGGTTGACTGGGCTCTGCTCGAGTCCTGCCTGAGAGATGACCTCAACAACACCGCTCCCCGCGTGATGGCCGTGCTCCGCCCCGTGAAGCTCACTGTTACGAACTATCCCGAGGGTCAGACAGAGCTGCTCACAATAGAGAACAATCCTCTCCGTCCCGAGGACGGCACGAGAGAGGTCTCCTTCTCCCGCAACCTCTTCATCGAGGCCGATGACTTCATGGAGGTTCCCGAGCCGAAGTACAAGAGGCTGCAGCCGAACTATGAGGTCCGCCTCAAGGGCGCATACCTCGTCACCTGCACGGGCTGTGTCAAGGACGAGAACGGCAACGTCGTCGAGGTTCTCTGCGAGTACGATCCGAACAGCCGCGGCGGCGATCCCGCTGACGGCCGCAAGGTCAAGGGCGCAACGATCCACTGGGTCGATGCCGACACCTGCGCAGATGCCGAGGTCAGAGTTTACGATTATCTCTTCTCCGATCCCGAGCCGGACGGCCCCGATAAGGACTTTATCGACTGCCTCAATCCCGACAGCCTCAACGTCATCGAGGGCTGCAAGGTCGAAGCAAGCCTCGCAAAGGCCAAGATGCCCGAGAAGGGCAAGGACTCTCAGAGCTATCAGTTCATGCGTCAGGGCTACTTCTGCCTTGACAATAAGGATGCCGCGCCCGATCACCTCGTGTTCAACCGCGCCGTCGCTCTGAAGGACAGCTTCAAGAAATAAGCGTATCAGATCATAAGCAGACTCACCGCAAGCGCGGCGGGTCTGCTTTTCCCGTTGATGATCGGTGATTGATATGCTAAAATAACGAAAAAGAGATGTATCATATAAAAAAGAGCTTGCCGTCAAGGGTGATATAAAAACACTCTGGCTTATAGGCGGCACGATGGGTGTCGGCAAGACGGCCGTGTGCCGAGTGCTGAAGCAAAAGCTCGATAACGCCGTCCTTCTCGACGGGGATTGGTGCCGGGATGCAGACCCCTTCACCGTGACGGACGAGACGAAGGCGACGGTCATGCGCAACATCTCTTTCCTCTTGGAGCAGTTCATCCGCTGCTCCGCGTATGAGAATATCGTCTTCTGCCGGGTCATGCACGAGCAGAGGATAATCGATGAGATCGTCGGTGCGTTCAGCGGGGGGCAGGTTGACATAAAACAAATATCGCTCGTCTGTAATGAGGAGACGCACAGAGCCCGCCTCGGCGCTGATATAGCAGCAGGAAAGCGCATGGAGGACGTTCTTGCCCGCAGTTTAGCGCGTATTCCGCTGTATGAGAAGCTTGATACCGTCAAAATCTCCACGGACGGAAAGCCGATCGCCGCGATTGCAAATGAAGTGATGAGTTTACATAATTAACAAGGAGAGACACAATGCCGTTCGATTTCAAAAAAGAATACAAAGAGTTCTATATGCCGAAGAACAAGCCGGAGATAGTTTTAGTTCCCAAGGCGAACTATATCGCCGTGCGCGGCAGCGGTGACCCGAACGAGGAGGGCGGCGCTTATA
>DCGN01000019.1:7228-7508 GCA_002315275.1 Clostridiales bacterium UBA1777 | reverse complement strand
CGAGTATCTTTCCAGAGCATAATCAGTTCATATCGGGGAGGCTGTATCAGTCTCCCTTTATTTATTATCCGATTATTATGACCGACGGTTTATAAGGAGGTTTTTATATGACAGTTGTTGAAAAGGCCGCTTACCTCAAGGGACTGACAGAGGGTCTCGGCATTGAGCCCGATACCAAAGAGGGCAAGCTCTGGAACGCTCTCAACGATCTTCTTGCCGACATGGCACACGAGATAGAGGATCTGCAGGCTACCACGCTTGACTATGCCGATGCGCTTGA
>DCGN01000019.1:6894-7157 GCA_002315275.1 Clostridiales bacterium UBA1777 | reverse complement strand
GAGAAGATCGAGGACTATGACGAGGATTATGACGACGAGGCTTCCCCCTGCTCCGGCGACTGCGGCTGCTGCTCCGGCTGCGGCGGCGAGGATGAGATAGACTTTGCCGAAGCCGGCTCCGAGGATGACGAGGACGATGAAGAGCTTCAGTATGACGGGCCCATCTATGACGTGACCTGCCCCTCCTGCGGCGAGGAGATAAGCTTTGATGCCGAGACGCTTGCTCTCGGCTCGATAGAGTGCCCCTCCTGCGGCGAGCTCCT
>DCGN01000019.1:0-6824 GCA_002315275.1 Clostridiales bacterium UBA1777 | reverse complement strand
GCACATACACCCCGACAGCACCCGCCTGCCGGGGTCTTGCTATGCCGTTAAACATATATTATAATAGAAAAAAAGCCACGCGAAGGGAGGGCGGAACATGAAGGACGGCTTCGGCAGAGAGATAAACTATCTGCGCATTTCGGTGACCGACCTTTGCAATATGCGCTGTGTGTACTGTATGCCGCCCGAGGGCGTGAAGCAGAAGTGCCACGGAGACATCATGTCGATTGAGGAGCTGGCCGAGGTGGCGAGAGCCGCAGCGGAGCTCGGCGTGAAGAAGCTCCGCCTCACGGGAGGAGAGCCACTCGTGCGGCGCGGAATCATCCCACTCGTGGAGCAGGTGGCATCAATCCCCGGCATTGAGGACGTTGCGATGACGACGAACGGCGCGCTGCTGCCCGACATGGCGCAGGACCTCAAAAACGCGGGGCTTCGCCGCGTGAATATAAGTCTTGACAGCCTGAATGAGGATAGATTCCGCGCCATGACCCGCGGCGGCGACCTGAAAAGGACGCTCGCGGGCATAGAGGCCGCAAAAAAGGCGGGTCTTGAGCCGATAAAGATCAACACAGTGCTTATGGGCGGCGTGAACGATGACGAGATAGAGCACTTCTGCGCAATAACGGTCGACGAGCCGATAGAAGTCCGCTTCATAGAGCTCATGCCGATAGGCAGCGCCTTCCCGTTCGGAAGGGACGCGTATCTGCCCTGCTCGGCTGTGCCCGAAAGGGTAAAGGGACTTGAGCGCATCGGCGAGGGCGATGTGGCCGAGCTGTATGCTTTCCCGAACGCGAAGGGCAGAGTGGGGCTCATAAGTCCGCTGAGCCATCAGTTCTGCGGCCGCTGCAACAGACTCAGGCTCACCGCTGACGGCTTTATCAAGCCGTGTCTCCACTCAAGCGAGGAGATAAACGTGCGCGGCCTGCACGGGGACGAGCTCATAAGGCAGCTCGAGCGGGCGATAGCGGCGAAGCCGATGCAGCACGGAGCGCTTTCCGCGGAGGAGCGGTCAGGCTCCGCCAGAGACATGAATATGATAGGGGGCTGAAGCATGGACGATTTTTCCCATTTCAACGCTCAGGGACACGCAAGGATTGTCGACGTGACAGACAAGGCAGTGACCCGGCGCGAGGCTGTCGCGTTCGGCAGGGTGCTCGTAAATGAAAACACCTTCCGCCTCATCCAAACGGGCGGCATGAAGAAGGGCGACGTGCTCACGACGGCGCAGATAGCCGGCATAATGGGCGCAAAGCGCACGGGCGATATAATTCCGATGTGCCATCCGATACCGCTCACCTCCGTGGATATAGAATTCAACCTCGATGAGGAGCGCTTCGCCGTTGAGATAACGGCATCGGCAAAGTGCACGGGTGCAACGGGTGTTGAGATGGAGGCGCTTACGGCAGTATCCGTGGCGGCGCTCACGGTGTACGATATGTGCAAGGCCGTTCAGAGGGACATCGTGATAGAAAACGTCTGCCTCCTGAAAAAGAGCGGCGGCAAGTCGGGCACCTTTGAGAGAGAAGTTTGATCTATCGGCGCGGCAGCTTGTAGGAAATATCTTACAGACTGCCCGCCTTTTCGTGCAACATCGGGGAAATCGCCGATTTATCCAAACAAGCTTGAAAGCGGCAATTTCTTGTGCTATAATTCGCGGCATCGACATATAGGCGCGTATTAACACGGCGGCGAAGGCCGCTTTGATTCAAAGCATAAGCTTTGGGACAGATACAGATGAACAAATACGATCTGACAGAGGGCGTTATCTGGAAAAAACTTCTCGCGTTCTTTTTCCCCATCCTCTTCGGAATGCTGTTTCAACAATTATATAATACGGTGGACGCTGTCATCGTCGGCAAATGCCTCGGGTCGGATGCGCTTGCCGCCGTCGGCGGAAGCCCCGCTGTCATAACGAACCTCGTGATAGGCTTCTTCGTAGGTCTGTCCTCGGGAGCGGGAGTTATCATCTCGCAGTTCTACGGCGCGAAGGACTACGAAAGGCTCAGCAAGACAGCGCATACGGGTATTGCGTTCTGCCTCGTCGTGGGCGCTGCGCTCACCGTCGCGGGCTGGTATCTCACGCCGTGGATGCTTTCCCTCGTAAAGACACCCGCGGAGGTCATGGCGGACTCTATAAAATATCTCCGCATATACTTCCTCGGCTCGATAGGCCTTCTTATATACAATATAGGCTCGGGCATAATGCGCGCCGTGGGCAACTCGAAAAGGCCGCTTTACTTCCTCGGCGTGTGCTGCGTGCTGAACATATTCCTCGATCTGTTCTTCATCAAGGTGCTCGGCATGGGAGTTGACGGCGCAGCATGGGCGACGGACATCTCCGTTGCGCTGTGCGCCCTGCTGATGATAGTGTCGCTTGGCATGAGCAAGGGGCCGGAGCGCTTTTCTCCGCGTAAGCTCAACCTAAATATGCGCACGCTCGGCAGAGTGCTGTACATGGGTGTCCCCGCGGGGGTACAGAGTGCGATGTACTCCATCTCGAACATACTTATTCAGGTCGCGATAAACGGCCTCGGCACGGACGTTGTGTCCGCGTGGTCGGCCATAGGTAAGATAGACGGTATCTATTGGGTCACAAGCAACGCCTTCGGCATAGCGATATGCGCGTTTGTCGGCCAGTGCTTCGGAGCGGGCATGTATGACAGAATGAAGGGCGGTGTCCGCGCGGCGATGAACATGGAGCTTGGCACGGCCGCCGTGCTTGCCGTTTTGCTTTGCGCGTTTTCAAGATACGGTTTGATGCTGATAGTTGACAACCCAAACGTTATCGACCTCGGCGCGGAGATGGTGTTCTATTTTGCCCCATTCTACGTTGTGTGGACGGTCATAGAGATCCTCTCTGCAACGCTTCGCGGCGTTGGAGACGCTATAAGACCGACGCTTATAGTTGTCCTCGGCGTGTGCGTTCTCAGGGCGGCATGGGTCTTCGCGGTCGTTCCCTTCTGGAACACGGTGAAGGGCATCAGCATGGCATACCCCGTCTCGTGGACTACGGCGGCGGCGGCACTGATAATCTATTACTTCAAATCCGGCTGGCTTGAGCGATGCAAAGGTCAGGCACGCGATATCGAATAAAATTAAGCGGCTGAAGCAAAATTAGAGTTTTGCTTCAGCCGCTTAAATAATATAGTTTGTTATTTTTCTATTCTGCTGAGGAAGAATTCGCGCTTTGCGTCATTGTCCAGCGAGTGAACGGGCTTGATCTGGAACTGATATGCGCCCTTGGCGGCGCAAGCCTTTTTCCACTCCTCGTGAGTGCCGGGGACGGATGTGTGGAGGACGAGCTTGCCGATATAGAGCTTCGCTCTCTGATCCGGGTAACGCTTGCAGCAGTAACCCATATAGCCTTCGATCTCGTCTATGTATTCATCAGTCAGAACAAAGTTGTCACACTCGGTCAGCAGGGCATAGCGGCTTGGGTTAACACTGTCATCCTGATAGAATATCCAGTTGTTTATCGTCACATCGTGAGCCTTCTCGAACATGGAGACAGTGGTTCTGGCGTCCTCCTCGGAGAACTTCTCGCCGGAGAGATTGAGAAGTTGACCTCTGCGGTAGATGAAGTTTATCAGCGGGCATTTGCCGCGGAAGCCGACGACCTCGATTATATCCTTCAGCTTATATCTGTACAGACCGGACTGCGTTGTGATGACGACCTCGTATCTCCGGCCGAGCTCAAGCTGGTCGAGCGTGAGTGCTTCGCCGTGCTCGTCAGCCTCGGGGATGAACTCATAGAAGCAGCTGTCGGTCAGAAGCTGCATCTGATCGTTCTCAAGCTCGTAGCATGCGGCTATGAGACCTTCGGATGCGCCGTATATCGAGAAGTCGAGAGGAGCACCCCCTGAGATGGCGCGTACCCTGTCGGAAGAGCTCTTGAAGGAGGCGTTGCCTATACCGCTGAGCATGGTGAGATTCGGCCAAAGGCGTTTAAGGATGGTGCTGTCAAAGCCCTGCTCAAACTGCTTGCGCAGATAAGCGGCGCGCTTCGGCATCGGACGGACGCGCTTTTCAAGCTTCTCACGCAGCTTTGCGTCCATGTTTATGCTCTTGTTGATGGTGCCTTTTTCGATATCGTCAACAATAAGCCTCCAGTTTTTCTGCAGATAGGACATGTGGCTGACGTTTATGCTGAAGAAAACGGAGAAGATAAAGGATGTTTTTTCGTCCTCAAGAGCGAAACGGAACATGTTATAGAGATAATCTCCGTCATCAAGGGCGAAAGGCTTGCTCTGCGGAAGCGTGAGTATATACGGATATATAACGCCGAACTTCCTTGCACCTATCTCGGCGATGTTGCTGCAGGGGAGACCGTTCGGAAGGAAGGTGTTCATAGAGGGAGAGGTGTAAAAGCCTCTGCCGGCCCGGTAGCGCTTGCCCTCGCTTTTAAGCTTCTTTGCGCCGAGGGCCAGGGCTCTTGTCCATGTGTATTTCGTATAAGCGGCAAGAGAAGCGTTAGTCGCCGGAATATACTTGGGAACGCCGGAGGAACCGGAGGTTCTTGAATAGCCTATGACCTTGCCCGCGGTAAGAAGGTTGGCCTCGCCTTCCTTGATGCGCTCAATATACGGAGAGAAGTCCTCATACTTGGAAAGGGGAACGGCTGCGCGGTAATCTTCTATTGAACGTATTTCGGAAAAACCGTGGAGCTTGCCATATTCCGTGTTTTTGTTTTCCTGCAGTATTTTGAAAAGGAGGGCCCGGTTCGCGCCCATGGGATCCTTTGCGGACTCTTCGAGGTCTTTCAAAGCGGCCATGCCTTTTGCGACCATTACCTGCATCAGGATATCCGTCAACAGCTCTCTAAACAACACAATCATCTCCGTCGTTTGAAAATAGTGGCTCGACAGTAAAAACACCATTCCGGAAAACAGTTGATCAAAAATTAATATTTCCTAAAAAAGTATAGCATGGGGGATGGAGAAACACAACAGTTTTTAACTAAAATCTTATATATTGGCGTTTATATAATATAAAATCCGGCAAAACAACTATATGCTAAGCCCAAGGCCAAACTACAGATAAAAAGCCGCAAGGAGCATCAAAGCTCCTTGCGGAAGCAGATCAGTCTGTTTTCCTCTGCAAAGCCGACAGCGAGGTGAAACGCGAGGGAAGCGGCGTTCGTCAGCTCGCAATCACTTGCTTTCCTTGCCTGCGCGGAAGCTCTCGTTCGGAGCCCAGCCGGGGAGCGGCAGACGCTGCATCGAGCCGAATATCTTGCTCTTCATGTCGGGGTACCGGGCGCACATACCGGAGAGCAGCTGCTTTATCTCGTAGCGCTTGCTTGTCTTGTCCTGCGGGCAGGGGTTTTCGACTATAGGCACGTTCAGCTGCTCGCAGAGGTTGGATATCTTCTGCTCACCCGCGTATATGAGCGGGCGTATCTGCGTTACCCCGGAGCGGTCGAGATACGTCACGGGGCGGAAGCAGCTTATGCGCCCCTCAAACAGGAGCGACATCATATATGTCTCCACGGCATCGTCGAAGTGATGTCCGAGGGCGAGCTTTGATATGCCTCGCTCGCGTATGGCATCGTTCAGCGCTCCGCGGCGCATCTTGGCGCAGAGGGAGCAGGGATTGTCCTCCCTGCGCACGTCGAAGACGATCTCCTTTATGTCTGTCTTGAGGCAGGTGTACGGTATGCCGAGCTCGGCGCACATCTCCTTCACGGGAGTGAAATCCATCCCGTCGAAGCCGAGCTCTATCGTGATTGCCTCAAGCTCAAAATGCTTGGGATAGAAGCTTTTTAGGTGATTCAGGGCGAGGAGCAGGAGCATGCTGTCCTTTCCGCCGGACACGCCCACGGCGATTTTGTCGCCCTCTTGGATCATGTCGTAATCGTCCACCGCACGGCGAACGGTGCCCGTAAATTCATTTAAGAGTTTGTCCATAAAAAAGTTCACCTTAAAACATAAAAATGAAAATCAGAAATTGAGAGATTTTAAGAGAAATCGAGAGATTTAAAGAGAATTCAAATTCAGAATTAAAATTGCTGTTGACAAGAAGTTTGCACTGTGGTATAAAAATAAAGCGCGTTTGGGAACAGTATAATATCCCAACGCCTGAATGTCAAAAGATTTAATCTTATATTTGGAGGACCTGAAATGTCTACAACAATGCTGACCAAGGAGACCGTTGAGCGTAAATGGTACATCCTTGACGCAGCCGGCAAGCCCATGGGCAAGACAGCTGCACTCGCCGCAGACCTTCTCCGCGGCAAGCTCAAGACCGACTATACTCCCAATGTTGACTGCGGCGACTATGTCGTTATCATCAACGCTAAGGATGCAGTTCTCACCGGCAAGAAGCTCGAGCAGAAGTACTACCGTACTCACTCCGGCTACCCCGGCGGCCTTAAAGAGACCCAGTACAAGACCCTCATGGCAAAGAAGCCTGAGCTCGCAATGAAGCTCGCCGTCCGCGGCATGCTCCAGAAGAACACCATCGCCCAGTGGCAGCTCAAGCGCCTGAGAATCTTCGCAGGCAGCGAGCACACCCACGCAGCCCAGAAGCCCGAAGTCTGGGATCGCTGATAGGAGGAATTAGAATATGGCAACTTATAAGTGCAAGAAGCCCTATATGTACGGCACCGGACGCAGAAAGTCCTCTATCGCCCGCGTTCACCTCATTCCCAACGGAACCGGCGCTATCACTATCAACGGCCGCGATATCGACGATTACTTTGGCCTTGATACTCTCAAGCTCATCGTCCGCCAGCCCCTCGTTGCTACCGCAACCCTCGGCAAGGTCGATGTTGAGGCTTCCGTCGCAGGCGGCGGCGTTGCCGGTCAGGCAGGCGCTATCCGTCA
>DCGN01000034.1:255-7229 GCA_002315275.1 Clostridiales bacterium UBA1777 | reverse complement strand
GTGCCCCTGATTTCCCTGATGACGAAATGGTCAAGTGGACGGACTACAAGATCTATATGGACTACTGCAAGGCAGCCGGCAAGACTGCAAACATCAAGTTCCTCGTAGGTCACAGCACTCTCAGAGTTGCTGTAATGGGCTTCGACAATAGAGAGAGCACCGAGGAAGAGCTTGAACAGATGAAAGCTCTGCTCCGCGATGCTATGGAGAACGGCGCAGCAGGCCTTTCTACCGGACTCATCTATACTCCCAGCTGCTATGCAACAACTCACGAAGTAATAGAGCTTGCAAAGGTCATCGCAACTTACGGCGGCATCTATTGCTCTCACATGCGTGATGAATCCTGCAACATTCTTCAGGCCGTTGAAGAAGTTCTCACTATCGGACGTGAGGCAAAGGTTGCGGTATGCATCTCCCACCACAAGGTCATGGGCAAGAAGAATTGGGATCTTCAGAAGAAAACTCTCGAGCTGATCGACAATGCCGTCAAGGAAGGCATTTCCGTCACATGTGACCAGTATCCCTACACCTGGAACCAGACCGCTCTCAACGTCATCGTTCCGCCTTGGTACTTCGACCACGGTGTCGAAGCTATGGCTAAGCTCCTTGAGGATAGCGCAATGCGTGCGAAGATCAAGGAAGAGATCGATGATCCCAGCGGCAAGTACGACAACTTCTTCCAGAACGCCGGCGGTTGGGACGGTGTCATGGTCACCACTTCTCCCGCTTGCCCCGAGGTCGAAGGCAAGACGATCGGCGAGTATGCCCGCGAGATCGGCAAGGATCCGTATGACACGTTCTTCGATATTCTCGTTGTCAACAAGGGCGACAGCTCCGCTGTCTTCAACACGATGAAGGATCAGAACCTGTTTGACGTCATCCTTAATCCCAACGCGATCGTCGGTTCCGACGGCCTTACCCGTGCTCTTAACGAGAAGAGCCATCCGAGAGCCTACGGCACAATGCCCCGCGCCATCAACTATTTCTACCGCGAGAATCACGTCATGACACTCGAGCAGATCATCAACAAGATGACCGGTCTCACCGCGGAGCGTCTGCATTTCCGCACCAAGGGCGTTATCGCAGACGGTTACGATGCAGACATCCTTGTCATCGACTGGGACAACTTCTATGACAGAGCTACCTACGTCAACTCCTGCGAGCTGACTGACGGTCTTGACTACGTCATAGTCAACGGTGAAGTTGTATGGCACGACAAGCAGTTTACCGGCGCATTCCCGGGCAGAGTAATTCCCCATGTAAAATAATCAGTCTGAACGCTTAAAAAACAAAAAAATAAAATTTGAAAGGAATTCATATTATGAGTCCTCTGATAGCGTTTCTTATAGTGTTTGCGATCCTTATGTTCGCTCTCATTAAGTTTAAGGTCACTCCTTCTGTCGGCCTTTTCTGCGCAGCGATACTCTTCGGTATCATTGTCGGTATGCCTATGTCCGACATTCTTGCAAAGATTCCCGCAGGCTTCGGCTCTCTGATGTCCAGCCTTGGTCTTGTCCTTATCTTCGGCAGCATTTTCGGCGACTTCCTCGGCGAGTCCGGTGCTACTGAAGAGCTTGCAAAGGGCATGCTCAGAAAGTTCGGAAAGAAGCATGACCTGCTTGCTCTTAACCTCGTCGGCTTCATTCTTTCCATTCCTATTTACTTCGGCGTTGCTTACATCATGACCGCTCCTCTGGTCAAGGCTGTCCAGAAGGTCACCCGCAAGTCCATGAAGGGCTACGTTATAGCAATCTTCACCGGTCTTATGTTGACCCACTGCTGCGTTGCTCCTACCCCCGGCCCTCTCGCTGTCGGCAGCCAGATCGGCGCAAACATCGGCTGGTTCATTATCTACGGTCTTATCATCTGCCTCCCCGCATCCCTCCTTATCGGTGTCGGTTACGCAAAGCTCGTTGCCAAGAAGGACGAGGCTGCTATGGCTCAGCTCCATGCTGACATCAAGGAGATCGTTGAAGACGAGGATCTCCTCAAGCACGATCCCACTAAGCCCACTGCTCTCACCGCTCTTCTCCTCGTTCTCCTCCCCATATTCCTCATCGTTCTCGGCTCCATCTGGTCCCTGTTCTCCACCGAGGGCCTTGCATACACCATCGTTTCCTTCATCGGCAACCAGAACGTTGCCCTGTTCGCTTCCATGCTCATCACCGGTGCTGTTCTGAACAAGTACCTCCCCAAGAAGGGCGTTATGGGCTTCATCGATGCAGCTGCTGACCGCGCAGGCGGCATCGTCCTCATCGTCGGCGCAGGCGGATGCTTCTCCGCAATGCTCTCCGCAACCACCATGAGCACTGACCTTGTTGCTCTCATGAGCGCAGCTCACATGCCCATCATCCTCCTCGGCTTCATCCTTGCCTTCGCTATCCGCGCAGCAGTCGGCTCCGGCACTGCAGCTATGCTCGCAGCTGTCGCCATTGCAGGCCCCGCATGCGTAGAGACCGGTCTTTCCCCTGTTGTTGCAGGTATGTCCATCTGCCTTGGCGCAACCGCAGGTACTCTCCCCACCGACGTTACCTTCTGGTTCCCCGAGAGAATGAACGACCTCAACTCCAAGGACTGCACTATGACCACCTTCATTCCTTCTCTGCTTGCCGCTCTCGTCGGCTTCGCAGTTCTGCTCATCATCAACGCCTGCTCCGGCTTCCTGCCCGGTCTGTATTGATCGCCCACTGAAGCTTGCTAAGTAAAAATTTTACAGCGGTCAAGTTAATTGACCGCTGTAAATCCGCAGAAAATGTGATATAATTATATATCCGTTTTGTGTGTTTGATTCTGAAAGGTAAGACTGAATAATGAATATCTACGAAATTTATACCCCCGCAATACTCCTTAACCTTGACTACATGGAGCACAACATAAAGAAGTACTGCGATGAAGCCAAGAAGTACGGCAAAGAGATATGGCCCATGGTAAAGACTCACAAGAGCACTGAGCTTGCAAAGCTGCAGGCTGAGTACGGCTGCACCGGTTACCTCTGCGGCACTCTTGATGAGGCTGAGAAGCTTGCCGAGGCAGGCGCAGAGCATATCATGTACGCTTATCCCGTTGCCACCGATGTGTCCATCAAGAGAGTCATCGCTCTCTGCAGGAAAACCGATTTCATCATACGCATTGACGATCTCGACGCTGCAAAGGCGATCAATGCCTATGCGGAAAAAGAGGGCGTATGCGTCAGCTACACCGTAATCATCAATGCCGGCCTGAACAGATTCGGTGTTCTCCCGGAGAAGGCTGTTGCTTTTGCCGACGCAATGAAGCAGTTCAAAAACCTTGTTTTCAAGGGCATTTCTTCTCACCCGGGTCACGTTTATTCCGCAAAGTGCCATGATGAGATTCAGAAGTATGTTGAGGACGAGTGCAGCTCCATCGCCACCGCTGCCGACGCTCTGCGCGCAGCCGGCTACGAGCTTGAAATCGTTTCCTCCGGCTCTACCCCCACCTTCTGGGGCTCTATTGCCGACAAGAACATCAAGATCTATCATCCCGGCAACTATATCTTCAATGATACGATCCAGCTCTCTACCGAGACCGCAACAGAGGACGAGTGCGCAATGTACGTTCTCGCATCCGTTATCTCTCATCCTCAGGAGGATCTGTACATTGTAGACGCAGGCGCGAAGTGCCTCGGCCTTGATCAGGGCGCTCACGGCAATGACTCCATTAAGGGCTTCGGTACTGTTAAGGGTCACCCGGAGCTTGAGGTTTTCAGCCTTTCCGAAGAGGTCGGCAAGATGCACGTTCACGGCAAGACCGACATCAAGGTCGGCGATAAGCTTCTGATCATCCCCAATCACTCCTGCTCCACCGCAAACCTCACAAATTATTACGTCGGTGTCCGCGGCGATGAGGTGGATCACCTCGTCAATGTTGACATCCGCGGCAACTCGACCACCAAGAGCATCAAGTAATAAGCTAACGCGTATAGGGAGTCATCCTCTCCCTATACGCAAAAAAGTTGCCGGGCATCTTGCCCGGCAACTGTGTTTTGGAATATAATATGTCATCAGAAGCTCGGAGGAGTTACGGCAAAAACAAGTATTGCCTCTCCCGCACCGGCATTCGTCCAATAATGCTTGGCCTGAGGAGCGATTCTTATGCTGTCACCCTTGCTCAATATGAGCTTATCCTCTTCCAGAGAAAGCTCGAAGCAGCCGGAGAGCACCATGGCTACCTCTTCTCCCTTATGGCACTGAGCTGAGAATTTTGTGGTCTTTCCCGGCTCAAGCGTGAGCTGGCAGAATTCTATGGCGCAGCTCATGTCCTCTGTGAGAAGCTCATATTCAATTCCGTTTTCGATAATGTGCTTTCTGTTGTCCGGGTGAACGACACCGCTGCTTTCAGATATATCATCAACAAAGAACTTGAAGAGAGGGACATCAAGCTCATTGGCAAGTGCTCTTATCGTGTTGAGCGAAGGGTTTGCCTGACCTCTCTCGATCTGGCTCAGCATTGAGCTTGTTATCTGAGCCGCAGCCGCAAGCTCCTTAACCGTCATACCCTTTGCACTTCTGTATGTTTTAATTTTTTTACCGATCTGCAGTATATAATCCATCAACCGTTTTCCCTTCGCGGTAGTGTCTTCTATCATATTTTGTTATTTTATCATACTTTTTAAGCAAAAGCAATATTTTTATGGAGGAATGAAATATGAAAATCTACAGTACAGAAAAAGCCCCTGCAGCAATAGGCCCCTACTCTCAGGCGATATCCTGCGGCAGCCTTCTCTTCACTTCCGGTCAGGTAGCCTTTGTCCCCGAGACGGGCGAGGTAGCCGGCAGCACCATCGAGGCTCAAGCCGAGCAGTGCTGCAAGAACATTCAGGCGCTCCTTGAGGAGGCCGGAACCGATTTTGAGCACGTCATAAAGACCACCTGCTTCCTTGCCGACATGGGCGATTTTGCGGCCTTCAACGCTGTTTATGCAAAGTACTTTGTAAGCAAGCCCGCCCGCTCCTGCGTTGCTGTAAAGACGCTTCCGAGAAACCTTCTCTGCGAGATAGAAGCAATAGCGGAGCTCTGATACCGTTCCCGCTCAGATACCACTTTAAAAAATCATACTGAAGGAGAGATAATGATGAAAACGAAGCTGATAAATTGCAAAATTTTCGATGGCAATGGCGGAAGACCCTTCTCCGGTGAGATTTCATTTGAAGACGATATCATTACCGCCGTAGGCACAAAGCTCTGCGGCGAGTACGACAAAACAGTTGATGCCGGAGGTAAGGCTGTCTGCCCCGGCTTTATCGACACGCACAGCCATTCAGACCTCAGAATACTCATTGACTCAGCCATCACTTCCAAGCTCCGTCAGGGCATCACCACAGAGGTATGCGGTCAGGACGGTGTTTCCATGGCTCCCGTTCCCGCCGATTTTGCATGGCAGTGGCGCCACAGCATAGGCGGCCTTGAGGGTGACGATCCGAGTATAGACTGGATATTCTCCGGCGCAGACGAGTATCTTAACAGGATCGCAGCAAACAATCCCTGTGCAAATTACGCTTATCTCTGCCCCCACGGCAACATCCGCATGGAGGTTCTCGGAATCGAAGCCAGACCCGCCACCGAGGAAGAGCTCTGCAGGATGGAGCAGGTGCTGCGCAGAGAGCTTGACGCCGGCGCAGTAGGCATGTCCAGCGGTCTTATATACATTCCATGTGTATACGCCACCACGGAGGAAATGGTACGCCTCTGCCGCATCCTCGCTGAATACGACAGACCCTTCGTTGTCCATCAGCGTATGGAGTTCAATGACATTATGACCTCTATGCAGGAGCTGGCAACGATAGTGCGTCAGAGCGGTGTTCATCTGCACATATCCCACTTCAAGATGGGCGGAAGAGCAAACGAGCCGCTCAGATACGAGGCCTTCAAGCTTATTGAGCAGCTTGAGGCCGAGGGGTATGAGATAAGCTTTGACCAGTATCCCTACGGGGCCGGAAGCACGATGCTGGCGGCCTGCATTCCCCCGTGGGCACACGCCGGCGGCACGGCCAAGCTTCTTGAGCGTATGCGCGATCCCGAAACCAGAGCAAAGATTAAGTCCGATATTCTCCATGACGATACCGTTTGGGACAACCACATCGAGTTCTGCACGCCCGAGGGCATTGTTGTAAGCGATGTAACCAAGGAAGAAAACAAGAAATATCTCGGCAAGAATATTGTCGAGATAGGTGATATGATGGGTGTTGACTATGTTGATGCCGTTATCGATCTTCTGCTCGATGAGGATAACATGGTAGGCATGATCGAGCACTACGGCACCGAGCCCTGCATCACCGAGATAATGAAGCGCCCTGAGATGAACGCCTGCACAGACGGTCTTCTCGGCGGCAAGCCTCACCCGAGAGTGTACGGTGCATTCCCGAGGATACTCGGCAAATACTGCCGTGAAGACAAGCTTTTCCCGCTTGAGAAGGCTATCTATAAGCTGACGCGCAAGCCGGCGGAAGCAATGCGCATTTACGACAGAGGCGTTCTCGCTCCCGGCAAAAAGGCTGACATTGTAGTATTCGATCCCGACACAGTCATCGATGTTGCGACATACGATAATCCCCGCCAGTACTCTGTTGGCATCAAGTATGTCTTCGTAAACGGAAAGCTTGTTGTCAGCGATGGCGTTGTTGATGACAAGGCTGCTTCCGGACAGATCGTCAGAGCAGTCAGATGATCCCGTCTATTTACGTCACGCCGTTATATTCTTCTTGATGCGGCATATCGCGTTTTTCTCAAGCCTTGAAACCTGCGCCTGAGAGATGCCGACCTCCTCCGCGACCTCCATCTGCGTTTTTCCCGCGTAAAACCGCAGGGCAAGGATGCGCTTTTCTCTGTCCGTAAGCGAGCTGATGGCCTGCTCAAGTGCTATCTGCTCAAGCCAATGCTCGTCCGTGTTCTTCGTGTCGCCTATCTGATCCATAACGCAGGCGCTCTCGCCCGCATCGCCGAAAATCGGCTCGTAGG
>DCGN01000034.1:0-142 GCA_002315275.1 Clostridiales bacterium UBA1777 | reverse complement strand
CCAAGCTCGGCCGTGAGCTTTTCTTTTGCCTGCAGGACTCTGTAGGCCGTATCCTTCATCGAACGCGAGACCCGTATCGCGCTGTGGTCGCGCAGGAAGCGGCGAAGCTCGCCCGCAATCATCGGCACGCCGTAGGTTGAAA
>DCGN01000153.1:1211-8809 GCA_002315275.1 Clostridiales bacterium UBA1777 | reverse complement strand
ATGAAGCGCAAGCAGTTTGAAAAGGGCATCATGCAGATAGCTCAGGAGGGCGCGATCCAGATATTCCATGAGCCGTACACGGGCGTTGAGGAAGTCATCGTCGGCGTTGTCGGCGTTCTGCAGTTTGAAGTCCTCGAGTACAGACTCAAGAGCGAGTACGGCGTTGATGTACGCCGCCGCTCGATGCCGTATGAGCTTGTTCGCTGGGTGGAAAACGAGAACTTTGATGTACATTCGCTGAATCTCACGAGCGATACGAAATGGGTACAGGACTTCAAGGGCAACAACCTGCTCCTGTTTACGTCCGATTGGTGCATTAACTGGGCACTGCAGAAAAACCCCGATCTGGTTCTGAGAGAGTTCAACAAGAATTGAGGAGACTGTTATGGCAGAAAAGATCAAAATAGAAGTTTTCAAGAATAAGAACGCGGACGAGCTTACGCTTTCTCTCGCAGACCCCGCAAGCAGAGCGCAATCCGGCAGCGCCGCCGCGATGACAGCCGCGATGGCAGTATCTCTTATGAAGAGAGTTGCCGCCGTCTGCCTCGATAAGGATGCAGACAGTGAGCGCGCTCAGTGGCTTGACCGCAACTGCGAAACGCTGAGAAAATACATGGTCCAGCTTGTCGATGAGGATGTTAAGTGCAGAGGTCCTCTCGCAAAGGCCATGAAGGAGGGCGGCCCGAGAGAAATCGAGGCAGCCCGCCATCCCGCATGCGCTATCTGCGAGGAGATAGTGAACATGATGCAGCAGTCACTCGGCCTTATGGCGGAGCTCAAGAGCCTCTGCCCCGTGGAGTGCGTGCATTTCGTTAGGGAAGCCGCGTATTTTGCCTATGCCGCAATCAAGGCATCGCAGGAGTTTATCCTCGATATGGTGACGTACTGCAGCGACGAAACATACGTTTTCGTTACGCGCAGGGAAAACGAGATAGTTTCCGCCCAATGCGAGGAAGCCTTCAAGGCTGTAATCGAGGGCTGATAAGAAGCAGCATCCCGGGAAAGTGAGGTGCACGGCTGTGGTCAATATAATAATTCTCGAGTCTGATGCAGAGCTGTGCAGACTCATGACGGATGCAATGTCCGAGCTCGGATATGAGCCGATCGCTGTGAATTCGCGCGATGATGCGATAGCGCAGCTTGACGTTTCGCCTACCGCGCTTATCGTTGCGGATATGAGCTGCGGCGGGTGTGAGCTGTGTGCGGAGCTCCGCCTCGCGGGGATCGACGTGCCCGTGATCGTCATTACGAACGAGCCGAGCCGCCATGAAAAGCGCGTCATCTTCCGCAGCGGTGCGGACGGCTATATGTTCCCGCCTGTGGACATGGAAGAGCTTCAGATGCGAGTAAAAAACCTTCTGTGGAGATGCCACATCGTCGACAGTGCCATGCTGTGTGTGGGCTCCTGCAAGCTTATAGCAGAGGAAAATTCCGTCGAAACTCCGCAGGGGAGAATAGAACTGCGCCACATGGAGTTCATGCTTCTGCAAAAGCTGCTGAGCTATCCCGGCCATGTGTATTCCAGAGGCAAGCTCATGGACGAGGTGTGGGGATATGACAGCGAGTCAGACCCGAGAACGGTGGATACTCATGTCCGAAGGCTCAGACAGAAGCTCAAGGGAGTCGAGGATATAAGGATACAGACTGTTCGGGGCCTCGGCTACAGATGCGTCCTTCCGACAAGCACGAAAAAATATTGATCGCCCGGAAATCCCTCAAGATAACATTAAAAAGATCGCCCGAAGATGACACCGTGAAAAAGTGTTAAGCTTCGGGTGATTTTTTCGGTAACTGCAATAAACAGTAAAACTATCCAATTGTTTAATGGGGTGTTCATTATAACTGTAACATAGTTTTACAGAATACGGACGGCGAAGACGGCGGAAAGAATAATATCCGCCGATCATCGTACATTATAGCCCTTGAAAGTTGGCACGCTTGTTGCTATAATATTGAACAGAAGTGAAGTGAAGACCAGCTTCACATTCATAATAACTAAGGAGGCCAATATTCTATGGCTGATAAAGAAACCATCGAACGGCTTAAAGACCAAGCCCTGGAAATGCGTGAGCTCGTTCTCAAGCTTTCCCAGAAAACAGTTATTCACCTTGGCGGTGACCTGTCTATGGCAGACATGATGACGGCACTTTACATGTACAAGATGAAGAAGAATCTTGACTACCCCGGCAAGTGGCCCGAAAGAGACCGCTTCGTCCTCTCCAAGGGTCATGGCGCAGGCTGCCTTTACATTGCTATGGCAATGGCAGGCTACGGCTCCATCGATGAGATCTTCAACACCTACGGCGCATGGGGCAGCCGCTACGGCATGCATCCCTGCAAGAACCAGAACCCCGGCATGGAAGTTTCCTCCGGCTCTCTGGGTCACGGCCTTACTCTTTGCTCCGGTCTCGCATTGGCTGCAAAGGAGAGAGGCGACAAGCACCACGTCTTCACCATGCTCGGTGACGGCGAGTGCAACGAAGGTGCAATTTGGGAAGGCGCAATGCTTGCAGCTCACTACAAGCTCGGCAACCTCGTCGCCCTTGTTGACAGAAACATGGTTTCCCTCAGCTCTCCCACCGAGGCTGAAGAGGGCGGCCTGCAGCTCGAGCCTCTGGGCGAGAAGTTCAAGGCATTCGGCTGGAATGTCGTTGAGATCAACGGCAACTGCATGGAAGAGGTCGTCGAGGCTCTCGACAATATCCCCGATGCAGACACCGATGTACCGACCGTCATTATCGGCCATACTGTCAAGGGCTACGGCGTTTCCTTCATGGAAGGCACACCTAATTGGCATCACGGCATGCTGACAGACCCCAAGCTGCTTGAGCAGGCACTTGAGGAAGTCAAGCAGACCCGCTACAAATAAGGAGGGTTATTGAAATGATTGAAACTTACGGACTGTTCGAAAAGATGGGCAACGCAAGACCCGACCTTGATAACAGAATGCAGGAGTTCGCAGTTGCAAACCCCGAGTTCCGCCTTATCTCCGCTGATGTCGGCCGCGCAGGCATGCCCGCTTTCATAAAGAAGTACCCCAAGCAGTACTACAACACCGGTATCGCCGAGATGTCCGCTATGGACCTCGCAGCCGGCATGGCCCTCGAGGGCTACAAGCCCTGGATCTACGGCATGAGCGTTTTCAACACTCTGCGCGCAGGCGAAGGCATCCGCACCAATATGTGCTACCAGAAGGCAAACGTTAAGATCATCGGCTGCAACACCGGTCTTTGCCAGGGCCCCTGCGGCTTCACTCACTATGCTCTTGAAGACCTCGCTATCCTCCGTACCTTCCCCAACCTCGTTCTCTGCGCTCCCTGCGATGCAACTCAGGCTGTCAAGGCCTTCGATGCTGCAAACGAGATCGACGGACCCGTTTACCTCCGTCTCGGCAACGGCCGCAATGAGTCCGAAGTTTACAAGAACGACTATAAGTTCGAGTTCGGCAAGGGCATCGAGATCGCAGAAGGCAAGGACGGCTATATCATTGCCTGCGGCATGATGGTTCCTTACGCTGTCGAAGCAGCAAAGCAGCTCAAGGCAGAAGGCGTTGACTGCGGCGTTATCGATATGCACACCCTTAAGCCCCTCGACAAGGAGCTTGTTTACAAGGCAGCAGAGACGACCGGCAAGATCGTCACCTGCGAGGACGCTTTCATTATCGGCGGTCTCGGCGGCGCTGTCTGCGAGTGTGTCGCTGAGAGCGGCATCCCCTGCAAGGTCAAGAGACTCGGCGTTCCCGACATGATCCCCGGCTTCGGTTCCTTCAAGGAGCAGATGGAGCATCTCGGCTTCGGCGTTGAGGCTATGAAGGCTGCTATTAAGGCACTCTGATCCTTCCTTATTTGAACCTGCCCCGTATTATACGGGGCAGGCTTCAAGCCGTTTATACCAAATAAGAGAACAATCAAAAACCCAAACATAAAACACGATCTCAAAGCTATTCGTTTTTCGGAATAGTATTTTATATATAGGGAGAAAGAATAATAATGAACTGCAAAACTATATTTGCGGAAGTACTTGTTATCGGCAGCGGCGCCGCCGGCCTGAGAGCAGCTTCAGCATTGGCTGAAAAGGGTATCAAGGCAACAGTTGTCAGTAAGGGCGCTTGTGCCTCCCCCGAAATCATGGGCTTCAACGCACCCGTCCTGCCCGGCGACTCTGAGGAGTGCTACTTCATGGACGTTGAGCGCAGCGGCTACGGCATCAATGACAGCCGCCTCGCAAAGATCCTTTCCGAGAAGGTGCTCGGCGAAGTTCATTGGCTTGAAAATAACGGCGTTCACTTCGAACGCGATGAAAAGGGCAATTATCTGCCTATACATACCCTCGGTACGACCTACGCCCGCCTTGTAAAGGCCGGCGTATCCACCGGTGTTGCCGAGATGAAGGCTCTGCAGGAAAAATGCAAAAACTGCGGCGTTGAGTTCTACATGCCTCTTGATATTCTTGGCCTTCTCAAGACCGAAAACAAGGTCATCGGTGCTTACGGCGTTGACAAGGACGGCGAGACCGTTCGCTTCATTACAAAGGCTGTCGTTCTCGCAACCGGCGGCTGCGGTGCTATGCAGAGCTTCTCCACTTACCCCAAGCCGATCATCGGTGACGGTTACGCAATGGCTTACGAAGCAGGCGCTAAGCTGGTCGATATGGAATTCCAGCAGTTTGAGCCCTGCTGCTTCGTTTATCCCGACGAAATACGCGGCAAGGTCATCGCCACCACGCTTCTGCGTCACGGCGCAGAGCTGAGAAACGGCCTCGGCGAGCCCTTTATGGAGAAGTACGGCCTCACCAGAAACAATGCTCAGAAGGGTAACCTCGCAAGAGCAATGCTCAATGAGGTCCGCGAAGGCCGCGGCACTCCTCACGGCGGCATCTACTATGATATGACGATGCTCAGCCATGACTTCCTCTATGTTGACCATGAGATATTCACCAAGCCCGCCGCACAGGTGGGAATGGATCTCACTAAGGAAATGCCCGAGATGATGCCCGCCGCACACACAAATATCGGCGGTGTCATTATCGATAAAAACTGCAATGTCGGCGTCGAAGGCCTGTACGCCTGCGGCGAGGTCATCGGAGGCCTCCACGGAGGCAACCGTCTCGGCGGCTGCGCAGGTGCCGAGACCGTCGTATTCGGACACATCGCAGGTGACGGCGCGGCAGACTATGTTCTCGCCGGTGCCGCAATGCCCTCCGAGGCAGACATTGATTCTGCATGGCAGAAGGCCGATGAGCGCATGAAGGCTGTTATGACACGCTCCGGTGACGTCAAGACGGAAGATATCAGAAAGCGCCTCGGCGAGACCATGTTCAACAACCTCGGTATTCTCAGAAATGCCGAGTCCATCGCAAAGGCTGCGGCCGATGTGGAGGAAATGAACGGTCTGGTCAAGAATGCCGCAGTTTCCGGCGTCAAGGATATGGCAGAGGTCATCCACTGCGAGAATATGCTCCTCCTCGCCGAAATGCAGATCAAGGCATCAGATATGCGTAAGGAAAGCCGCGGTGTTTACTTCAGAGAGGATTACCCCACGCAGAACGATACCGAGTGGCTTGCCAATGTTGTCATAAGCAAGACAGACGCAGGCATGGATATATCCGTACGCAAAGCAATTAATGATACAACTTTTTAATTGAAGGGAAAAACGATCAATGAGCATTAAGAAGACTATACGCTTCGAAGCTGCCGACAATGTCGCAGTAGCACTTGAGCCGATGGAAATCGGCGATGAGATACTTGTCAACGGAGAAAAGACCGGCATTACCATCAAGACCGCTCTTCCTCAGGGTCACAAGATCGTTCTCAAGAACATCGCAAAGGGCGAGATAATCTATAAGTACGGTCACGTTATCGGCGCTGCCGCAGTCGACCTCGTTCCCGGCGACTATGCACACGTCCACAACGTGCTTGACCCCGTTGCAAACTGGAAGCAGAATCACGCTTACGATTTCGCTCCCGAAAAGATCAAGGAGATCGATGACAGCTTCATCCTCGCTGAGGAGCCCAAGCTCAGCGGTTACCGCCGCAATGACGGCAAGATCGGCTTCAGAAACCACCTCGTCGTTATCTCTACCGCTGTCTGCGCGAATAAGATCGTTGACGATCTCGGCGCAAAGTACAGAGATATCATCTGCATCACCAATCCCTCCGGCTGTGTCATACTTCCCAACGAGGTAGACCGTATCAAGGCTATCATGCTCGGCATAGCAAGAAACCCCAACGTCGGCGGCGTTATCTTCTCCGGCCTCGGCTGCGAGAGTGTTGAAGCAGAGTGGTTCTTCCATCAGGTAGAAGGCGAGAAGCCCTGCGCATATGTCCGCTCCATGGATGAAGGCTCCACCGAGGCTGCTTATGACAAGCTCGAGAAGACGGCTCTCGCCATGAGAGAAGAGCTCGCAAAGCAGGAGCGCGTTGAAGCTCACGTTTCCGATATAGTTCTCGGCGTAAAGTGCGGCGCATCCGACTGGACTACCGCTATCGCCTCCAACCCCTCCATCGGCTTCGCATCCGACCTCGTCGTTAAGAACGGCGGCACCTCTCTCCTTGGCGAGACTGTCGGCTGGTACGGCGGCGAAGGCGTGCTCACCAAGCTCTCCCGCACCAAGGAGACAGCCGATAAGATCATCGACATGATGATGGTCATGTATGACAGAGCAGTTTCCATGGGTCGCAGAATTGAAGAGTCCAACCCCGCCCCCGGCAACATCGCAGGCGGCATTACCACGCTTAAGGAAAAGGCACTCGGCAACGTTAAGAAGGGCGGCACCGCACCTATCGAGGGCGCTCTCGACTTCGGCCAGTATCCCGACGGTAAGGGCCTTTATGTCACCGACAACCCGGGCCTCGATCCTCTGTCCCTGCTCGGCCTGACCTGCTCCGGTGCAAACGTTCTTCTGTACAGCACCGGCCGCGGCACTCCCGTAGGCAACCCCATCGCTCCCGCAGTCAAGCTCACCGGATCTCCCGATGCAATGAAGCTCATGGGCAGAAATATGGACTGTGACCTCACCGGCGTATCTATGGGCAGTATGACCATAGCCGAAGGCGGAAAGATCCTGTTTGACCGCGTTATCGCAGCCTGCAACGGCGAGCTCACCATCGCCGAGCAGCTCGGTCACAGAGAGTATGCATTCCCCTTGACAATGGGAGCACAGTAATATATAATTAAATAGATAACGTTCAAACCGTTTCATGCTTTTTGTATGAAACGGTTTGTCACGAAAAAAGGATATAATAATATCTAATAGTAAAAACAAAAAAGTACAGAAAGAGGAACTAACAATGGCTGAAATTCTTAAGGGAGCCTGCATATTCGGACAGTCCGGCGGCCCCTCATCCGTTATCAACTCCAGCGCATACGGCGTCATCAAGACCGCTCTCGAGGCTGACTGCATTACTAAGGTCTACGGCGCAGAGTACGGCATCAAGGGCGTCCTTAACGACAGACTTTTCGACATGGGCGAAGAGGATCCCGCCGAGCTCGAGCTCCTGCTCCACACTCCTTCCTCCGCTCTCGGCTCCTGCCGCTACAAGATGGCAGATCCCGACAAGGATGACACCGATTACAAGCGCATTCTCGAGATATTCAAGA
>DCGN01000153.1:0-1149 GCA_002315275.1 Clostridiales bacterium UBA1777 | reverse complement strand
GACTCCATGGATACCTGCAATAAGATCAGCCGTTACATGAGCAAGGTCGGCTACGAGTGCCGCGTCATGGGCGTTCCCAAGACCATTGATAATGACCTCTTCGGAACCGATCACTGCCCCGGCTTCGCAAGCGCCGCAAGATACATTGCTACCTCCATGATGGAGATCAGCCGTGATACTACGGTTTACGATACCGGCATGGTGACCGTAGTTGAGATCATGGGCCGCCACGCAGGCTGGCTCGCAGGTGCGGCAGCTCTCGCAGGTGTCAACGGCTGCGCTCCCGACCTCGTATATCTCCCCGAGGTAGACTTCGAGATGGACAAGTTCCTTGCAGATGTCAAGGCTGTATTCGAGAAGAAGCACAACGCTATCGTCGCTGTTTCCGAAGGCATCCACTATGCTGACGGTTCCTTCGTTTCCGAGGCAAAGACCTCTGCTACAGACGGCTTCGGCCACGCACAGCTCGGCGGCCTTGCGGCTCTGCTCGCAAACACCGTTAAGGAGGCTATGGGCGTAAAGGTTCGCGGCATCGAGCTTAGCCTTCTCCAGCGCGCAGGTGCACATCTGGGCTCCGGCAGAGACATCGCAGAGGCGTTCGCAGCAGGCAAGAGAGCAGTTGAAGAAGCTGTCTCCGGCACTACCGGCAAGATGGTCGCATTCAAGTGCAGCCGTGACGGCGAGTACAAGTGCGAGCTCGTTCTTCTTCCTCTCGAGGACGTTGCAAACTACGAGAAGAAGGTTCCCGTTGAGTGGATCACCGCTGAGCACAACGGCGTGACCAACGAGTTTGTTGAATATGCTCTGCCTCTCATTCAGGGCGAGAACGTTGTCCCCATGGAGAATGCGCTTCCCCGTTACGCAAGGCTTAAGAAAGTTCTTGCAAAATAAGAACGTTGCTTTTATAATAGCTTGGAATCCAATTTATAAAGGAGTGTATTATTATGCCATTGGTAAATACTAAGGAAATGTTCGCAAAGGCATATAACGGCGGCTACGCTGTCGGTGCTTTCAATGTCAACAATATGGAGATCGTTCAGGGTATCACTGAGGCTGCAAAAGAGTGCAATGCTCCTGTTATCCTGCAGGTCAGCAAGGGTGCCCGCGCCTATGCAAACCGCACCTATCTCGTAAAGCTCGTTGAGGCTG
>DCGN01000068.1:406-4439 GCA_002315275.1 Clostridiales bacterium UBA1777 | reverse complement strand
CAACTACAGACCTCAGTTCTACTTCCGTACCACTGACGTTACCGGCGTCATCTCCCTTCCCGAAGGCGTTGAGATGTGCATGCCCGGCGACAACGTCGATATGGACGTCGAGCTCATCACTCCTATCGCAATCGAAGTCGGCCTCCGCTTCGCTATCCGTGAAGGCGGCCGTACCGTTGGTTCCGGTGTTGTTATCGCTGTCAACGAGTAATTCATTGCTTTAAGCCAAACATTAAACGCGCTGCAGTTTGTCTGCAGCGCGTTTTTGCGTCTTAGCATAGCCTCCCTGCAATCGGGCAAAGTTGCCGGACGGAACGGGGCGGAGAGGTCGGGACTCGACACCGATCACGCGTCCCTTCAAGCTCTCGGTCGGCTGCGCCGCAGGACGCCTCATTGATATAAACATTTTTCGTAAATTACGCGATTTCAGTTGACTATATCCTCGCAAAAATGTAAAATATATCAGTTAGAGAATATCCGTGAGGAAATGAGAGGTGTGCGTACCGATGGCGGCGGGCATGAACGGCAAGCTTTCACAGGCGTATATAGTCAGCTCGCAGTCAGAGGAGAAGGCACTCGGCCGCGCCGAGGCCATTGCCGCCGAGGCAGTCTGCTCCGGTACGGGAGCGAGACCGTGCGGACTTTGCCCTCATTGCCGCAAGGCGAAGCTCGGCATACACCCCGATATTATCCGCATCTCCTATGACCTTGACGACAGCGGCAAGCCGAAGAGGAGCATCGGCGTTGACGGGATAAAGGCCATCGTCAGGGATGCCGTCGTCCTTCCGAACGAGGCCGAGCGTAAGGTGTACATCATAAGCCCCGCCAAGGCGCTCACGGTCGAGGCGCAGAATTCCGCGCTTAAGCTCCTTGAGGAGCCGCCCGAGCACGTTGTGCTTATCCTCTGCACGGACAGCGCAGAGCGCCTCCTGCCGACGGTGCGCTCAAGATGCACGGAGATAAACTGCGGCTATGCCGAGGTGAAGGTGAGCGAGCAGCTCGTCAGAAAGGCGGAGGAATACCTTGCCGCCGCCGCGTCGAGGGATCCGATAAAGGTCTTCAAGTGGTGCAGCGCGAACGAAGACCTCAACAAGGGCGATTCGCTTGACCTTGTGTGCGCCGTAAAGGACAGGATCTCCGATGCCCTGTGCGACAGAAAGAGCGATATGCGCCTTTCGAGAGATGAGCTCATGGACCTCGCGGAGCTTTGCGACAAGTGCTCCGCATATCTCAACGCAAATGTAAGCCCAAAGCATGTATACGGACTGTTGGCCGTGGATTTCATGGCTGACGGGGAAGATAGAGGATCTAAAATTGACTGAAGTTGTAAGCATAAGATTTAAAAACAGGGGCAAGTGCTATTTCTTCGCCCCGAACGGATTGAAAATATCGACCGGCGATAAGGTCATCGTCGAGACCTCCAAGGGTCTTGAGATAGCGGACGTCAGCCGCGGCGTGCATTCCGTCGCCGATACGGCTGTCGTTCAGCCGCTCCGCCCCGTTGCGAGAATTGCCACGGCGGACGATCTGCGTGTTGCCGAGGTGAATAAGCGCCGTGAGAAAGAGGCAATGGAGATCTGCGCCAAGAAGATCGTTGAGCACGGTCTCGATATGAAGCTTGTTGACGTTGAGTGCAATTTCGACGGCAGCAAGACCACCTTTTATTTCACGTCAGACGGCAGAGTTGACTTCCGCGAGCTCGTCAAGGATCTTGCGGGCGTGTTCCGCAACAGAATAGAGCTCAGACAGATCGGCGCCAGAGACGAAGCCAAAATGCTCGGCGGCATAGGCCTTTGCGGCAGACCGTACTGCTGCAGCCAGTTCCTTGAGGAGCTTCAGCCCGTCTCCACGAAGATGGCAAAGGTGCAGTCTCTTTCGCTGAACCCCACGAAGATATCCGGCAGCTGCGGCAAGCTGATGTGCTGCCTCAGATATGAGCAGGAGGCGTATGAGGAGCTCGTCAAGAAGGTGCCGAAGCAGGGTGCCTTTGTCGAGACCAAGGACGGTTACGGCACCGCGATGCAGGTCAACCTCCTCCGCCAGACCGTAAAGGTCAAGCTCGATAACTCAACAGACGATACTCTCCAGCTTTTCAAGGCGAATGAGCTGTGCACGGTTCCCGGCGGCAGACCGAAGGACGGCGAGACACCTCCGTCGGTACTGCACTATGTGCCCGAGGAGGAAGAGCCCGCCGAAGAGGCAGAGGATTCATGGACAGTTCCCGCGATGTACGCGGAGGAAGCTCCGAGCAGCGAAGCCGAGCCCGCGCAGGAGGAAAAGCCCGAGGCTGAGGCCGTTCACGAGAGAAGACACTCCCGCAATAACCGCCGCCGCAGGCAGAAGAGCGATCCCACCGAGCAGGGGAGACCCGTTCAGCCCAGACCCGAGCAGAAAAAGCAGCAGGGCGAGAAAAAGCCCGCCGCAAAGCCCGAGCAGCAGGGCGAAAGCAAAGGCAAGCCTCAAAACCGCGGCAAGGCTACCGTAAAGCCTGTCAAGGTCGAGCAGAAGCAGCCGAAGCCGAACGCGGAAAAGCCCGCGGCGGAAGCGCAGAGCGCAAAGCCCGCAGGCGAGGGCAAGGCCAATAAGCCCCACAGAGGCCGCTACCGTAACCACCGCAAGCCCAGACCCGCAGGCGAGGGCAAGCCCAAGGAGTAAAATAGCAGCTCCCCCGATCAGGGAAGCCGGCGCGAAGCGCCTGAGAGGTCGAAGGGCAGTTAAGGATTAGAAGGTCCCGACCTCTCCGTCACCTTCGGTGCCATCTCACCTTGCGAGGGGGAGGCAACGACAGCAAAAATCCGTGAGGTTTTCCGGAAAACCTCACGGATTTTTCTCGTTATAAGCTGTCTATGTACGAGCACGCGGCGAGGGCGGCCGTTGCGCCGTCGGCCACGGCTGTCGTGACTTGACGGACTGCCTTCCTACGGCAGTCACCCGCGGTGAATATGCCCGCTGTCCTCGTGAGGCAGCGCTCATCGCTCGCGGAGTAGCCCTTGTCGTCAAGCTCGATAAGCCCGGAGAACGCCCCGTTGTCCGGCTCGTGGCCTATTGCCACGAAAAGGCCGTCAAGCGCTATTCTGCGTCCTCCCGTGACAACTACGCCGGTGAGCTCGTTCTCGCCCTCAAGCGCCTCTATCGAGGCGTTCATAACGAATTCAACGTTGCTCTTTTTGCTGAGCACGTCAACGAGCTTCGCCTCACCGCGGAAGGAATCGCGCCTATGGATCAGATAGACCCTGCTGCAGGTCTCGCTCAGAAGGATGGCATCCTGCAGAGCGCTGTTGCCGCCGCCGTTTACGGCTACGGCCTTGCCCTTGTAGAACGCGCCGTCACACACAGCGCAGAAGCCCACGCCGCTGCCGACGAGCTCATCCTCGTGCGGAAGGCCGAGCATCCTCGGCTTTGCGCCGGTCGCGATGATAACGGCCTTTGCCTCGAACTCCGCGCCCGAAAGGCACTTGACTTTTTTGATCTCTCCGTCCTCGATGGCGGTCACCTCGTCCAGCTCGACCTCAGCGCCCTGCTCCATGGCCTGCTCGAGGAATCTGTCTCCGAGCTCCGAGCCGCTTATCGATACGAAGCCGGGGAAGTTTTCGACCTTCGGAGACCAGCTTATCTGACCGCCGAAGCCGTTTTTCTCGATCACGAGGGAGCTTTTGCCTGCTCTCTGCGCATATGTTGCGGCGGTAAGACCCGCGGGGCCTCCGCCGATTATTATCACGTCATACATAGTTTTTCTCCGTTTCGGTAAGAGCAGGGCTGAGTTAATATTCGGCTCTGCCGTTTTTTTCAGTATATCATCTGCGCCTACGCTTGTAAATATATCAGATAACGATCTGCCGCTCCTTCGGCTCTGAGTGCGAGTACAGCACGGCGCGGCAATTCCTGTCCGCTCTCAGCTTCCTCAGAAAATCGACTGACTTGAGCTGCATCTCTCTGTCAAACCCGTACCCGGGGACAGCTCGCTCGTCGAGATTCACGTCCGAAAATGCCGTATCTCCCGCGATGACAGCGAAATCGCTGCCGTAGGTGCCGT
>DCGN01000068.1:223-369 GCA_002315275.1 Clostridiales bacterium UBA1777 | reverse complement strand
AAGCGGTCGGACGGGCTCTTGTTTATAAGCGTTGTGAACATCCCGTCCGTATGTCCGGGCGTGTAAATGCAGATAACGCTGTCGTCTCCGAAGAGATCGAAGCCGCGTCCGACGGGGCCGAGCACGCTCGCGCGGTAATGTATCCT
>DCGN01000068.1:0-201 GCA_002315275.1 Clostridiales bacterium UBA1777 | reverse complement strand
TCCTCCGTTTTGATGTACGGCAGCCAGGTGTCCCATACCTGGCGGAGCTTATAAACGGGGCGGCAGGAGTAGAAATACTCAAGCTCCGCGCAGACGATGCGCTTTGCCTTGCCCGCAAAGTCGCGCAGGGCGCAGGTATGGTCAACGTCAAGATGCGTGAGAAGGACAACGTCGATATCCTCGGGCGCTATGCCCATTTCG
>DCGN01000106.1:4819-11949 GCA_002315275.1 Clostridiales bacterium UBA1777 | reverse complement strand
TTGTCCACGATCTCGTACACGAGGTGGTGGAGACCCGACGATGACGTTGAGCCGATGTACATACCCGGGCGCTTACGCACGGCCTCAAGGCCCTCAAGCACCTGAATCTGCGACGCGTCGTATTCCTGTGTTATCTTCTCATTAAGTTCAGCCATTTTTCATTTCCTTTTTTAATTCGTTAAGTTCTGCTGACCGGATTTTAAACTGCGTCAGCTCGACCATAATTCATGTTGCAATGTGTATCTGCTACGCGCTTTTTCAATTCGTCAAAACTTGCCACGCAGTTCGTTAGTGCGAATGCCCGAAACTTTTTTAACTCGTCAAGATTTGCAATGCAGTTCTGTAGTGCATCTGCACGAAACTGTACTCACGGTGCAGTGGATATCTGCCACGCGCCACGAGGTGCACAGCATATCTTAACGAATTAAAATCCGTGCTTATATCTCGCCATCAGTGTCTGCGTCGAAAGCTGGGAGAGATACACCCTCATGCCGCGCTCATCATTGCAGACTATAAAAGTCTTCGGAATATCCTCTGCGGCATTAATGACCGCGCCGTTTTTTTCAGCCATTGTGAGATACTTTCTCGTTATGTGCGACTGGCTCGTATTGTCGAGGTCGAAAACTCCGATTATGCTGTCCGTTCTCAGCATAGTGCCTCCGCCGATATGCAGATACATCAGCGTATCCTCCCCTTATCAACGTGCAGCACTCTGCCGCCGGTGCGCTTTGATATTCCCTCATCCTCACAGCAGGTGATGAGCGTCTGCCCGCCTCCGATGCGGTTTAATACAAACTCCTGCCGCTTCGTATCGAGCTCTGACAGCACATCATCAAGCAGAAGTATCGGATACTCGCCCGTTTCATCGAGATATATTTCCCTCTCGGCAAGCTTTATTGAAAGAGCCGCAGTCCGCGTCTGTCCCTGACTTGCGAAGCTCCGTGCATTCTGTCCGTTAATGGAGATTATAAGGTCATCTTTATGTGCACCCGTGAGGCACTGCTGACTCTCAAGCTCGGCTTTTCTGTGCTTTTCGAGGTGGTCACAGAGATCGTAATAAATCTCCTTCACAGAGCCTGTCGGATCCTTGACGGTACTCACGGTATCGTAAACTATATCGAGCCTTTCGCCGGCCGATGAGAACTCACTGTGTATCGGTGCAGCCTCCTCATTGAGCCGCGCCGCAAATGAAGCGCGATACCGGATTATCTGTGCGCTCATTCTGCACATACCGTCGGAAAAGTCGTCGAGAGTATCTAAAAGTGAGGGCTTTTCGCGCCAGTCCTTTAAAATTCTCGTCTTGTTTTCGTAATATCTATTAAACTCCGTCAGGTATTCCGCGTAGCGCGGCCTTATCTGACTTATTGCGTTGTCAAGAAGCTTTCTTCTTGCCGCCGCACCATCTTTAATCAGGTTCAGATCATCGGGGCAGAAAAGCACTGCCGTGACCGTTCCAGAAAGCTCGGATGCGGTCTTTTTGACTGAATTAACGCTTATCTGCTTTCGCTGACCGCTTTTCATGACGATGCGGACTGTCTGCTCGCGGTCGTGACTCAAGACATCGGCGAGAATTTCCGCGACGTCACAGCCGAAGCCGATGATCTCCTTATCAAATCTCGTACGGAAGCTTTTTCCGGCGGCAAGCATATAAACAGCCTCGAGCAGATTTGTCTTACCCTGCGCATTTTCGCCGTATATGACATTCGTGCCGGGGTCAAATTCCGCAGTCTCAAAATCGTAATTTCTAAAGCCGTTTAAAGCGATTCTTTTAATTATCATGCCTTTACGACGGCAAGCTCAAACTCGTTTAAGCATACCGTATCGCCCGGATATATCTTCTTTCCGCGCTGTGTGCAGACCTCGCCGTTCACGGTCACCATTCCCTCGGCAATGACGAATTTTGCTTCTCCGCCGGTGCCGGTAAGAGCCGCGAATTTAAGAAGTGAGTCGAGCTTTATAAACTCGGTGTTTATTTCGATTTTTTCAGTCTTTTTCATAAGCTTATACCCTCAGGCGGATGGGAAGGATCATATATTTGAATTTTTCGTTTTCGTCGGCAGGAAGCATGACGCTCGGGGACGAGCTGGTATTGAGGCATATGTAAATTTCTTCTGCGGGAGCTGCCTTCAGAGCATCGAGCAGATAGCGGTCGTTGAAGCCTATCTGAAGCTCCTCGCCGTTACCCTCGCAGAGGCAGACATCCTCCGCTTTTCCCTTGGGAGTATTGCACATACAATCTATAATTCCATCACCGAATACGAGCTTGATGGGGCTTCTTGTTTTCTCGTCTACTATAAGAGCAACTCGGTCGACAACTCTTAAAAACTCCGAGCGGTTGACCTTTATCATATACTTAAATGATGTCGGAACGGCCTTTCTGTAGTTTAAGAAATCTCCCTCAAGTCTTCTTGTGACAATGACGGTATCTCCGACAGAGAAGGATATGTGATTTGAGCCGACAGAGATGCTTATTTTATCCTCGCTATCGGTGCAGATGCGTTCAAGGTCGCTGAGTGCCGTACCGGGAACGATGAACTCTGAATGCTCCTCGCCGCCCTCAATGCTTTCCTTTCTGAGGGCAAGCCTGTAGCCGTCAACGGAAATGAGGGTGAGAACATTGTTTTCGATCTCAAACATGGAGCCGGTGTAAACAGGGCGGCTATCATTGTCGCTGACCGCAAAGATGCTCTGATTTATCATGCTCTTTATCGTGCTCTGCTCTATCGAATAGCTCCTTATGCCGTCAACGGAGGGAAGCTCCGGATAATCCTCGGCACTCATGCCCATAAAGGAGAAATCGGATTTTCCGCACTTTACATAGGTCATGTCGGTGCTGTCGGTGTCAATGCTGACTATGCCGTCAGGGAGCTTTCTGACCATCTCGCCGAAAAGTTTTGCATTCAGAACAACAGAGCCCGGTTCGATAACCTCGGCGTCTATGGTCGTATATATTCCTTTTTTAAGGTCGTAGCCGCTGATGCGGAGATTCTCTCCGGCTTCGAGGAGCAGACCCTCGAGCGTTGCGATGGGGCTTTTTGCAGCCGCTGCTCTTGAGCTCGTGTTGACTGCAGTCTGAAGCATGTATTTTTCACAGGTAAGTTTCATGTTTTCTCCGATCTGCCGGAAATCCGGCTTTTAAAAAACGTAGTCAGGAAATATATAAATCAAAATATTTCAGTAATAAAAGCAGTAGAACAAAATATTGTTGAAAAGCCGGAAAAACCGTTGATGCATAAGGAAAAAATGTGTTGATAAAAATGTTGATAATTTTGAAAGTCTCAACAGTTAAAATATGTAAAATAAACTTTCGACAATTTTCAAAACAAAAACGACAGGACTTTTGAACCTTTTTTAAACCGGCAATTATTAATTACGGGCTTATCAGCGGCATTTATCCGTTGTGCTGTTCCTCAAGCCTTAATGAATTAAGAGACGGAGTTTATATTCGAGGTTATCTCTCTTATAGTCGATGCCATTGAGGGGTCGCTCTTTATGCAGTCCTCAATTTTCTTAATTGAGGCATAGACCGTCGAGTGGTTTCTGTCCTCATATTCAGAACCGATATCCTTCAGCGAACGGTTTGACAGAGTGCGGATGAGGTACATCGATATCTGACGCGCGACAGCTGTATTCTTCGAACGGTTCTGACCGCGAAGATCTTCCTCGGAGAGTGAGAAGAATCTCGCCGTTTCGCGGATGATGCGGTCTGGAGACGGAATATAGGTGCCGTTTCTCTCAACGTCCTCCATCGCTCGCCTTACGGCTTCGAGGTCTATGACACAGCCCAAAATATCCTTGTATGCTGTAAGACGCTTTACAACGCCCTCAATCTGACGCACATTTGACGTGAGCTTTTCGGCTATATAGGAGACGGATTCGTCGCTGAGTCTGAGACCGAGCTGAGATGCCTTGCTGCGCGTAATGACCATTCTCGTCTCTACATCGGGAGGCTGGATATCAGCCATAAGACCGCCCTCAAAGCGGGTGCGGAGACGGTCGTCAAGCAGGCTCATCTCAATAGGCGGACGGTCGGAGGTCACGACTATCTGATGACCGGACTCATATATGTTGTTGAAGGTGTGGAAAAATTCCTCCTGAGTGGACTGCTTGCCTGCGATGAACTGAATATCGTCGACGAGGAAGAGATCGACATTGCGGTACTTGAGACGGAATTTTTCCATGCTCTGATTCTTTATCGAGGATATGAGCTCGTTTATAAAATCGTCGCCCTTTACATAGGCTATCTTGGTTTCGGGATGGCGTTCTCTTATGGACTGACCGATAGCAAGCAGAAGGTGAGTCTTGCCGAGACCGGAGTTTCCGTAGATGAAAAGGGGGTTATACGCTCCGCCGGGCTTATTTGATACCGCGATAGCGGCGGCATGGGCAAACTTATTCGAGTTGCCGACTATGAAATTGTCAAAGGTATAGCCTACAAGCTCGGGAAGGGGATCCTTATCGGGCTTTTTTGAGTTATACTCCGTGAGCTCGTCTCCAGAGAGAATCACAACGCCGAAATCCGTCGAAAAGATATCGGACAGAGACTTTTTTATAAGGGGCATGAAGCGGTCTGTGATGATATCACGCTTAAATTCATTCGGAGTATAAATGACCAGAGAGCCCGCATCGATCTCAATGGGCTTGCAGTCTGAAAACCATGTTGATATCGCGGTGCTCGTAAGCTCCTGAGACAGCATATCCATGACGGCAGACCATATATCTTTAACAGAATTCATATTTTCCGTACCCCTTTAGCCGCTGTTAATCTAATTTATTATAGCAAAATATGTTCTGATTTGCAAGTATTATTTATATAATAATGTAAATAACTCTTTTAAACGGAAGCTTGAAAAAAGAATTGGTTCGGTTTATAATGCCCTCAGAGGAATATTATGAAAATACTGACTGAAGAGATTTTAAATAACAAAGAGGCAGCCGCCCTCCCTGTGCTTGCAGAGAGCGGAGGACTGCCTGTGCTCATTTCCGGACTTTCCGCAGTACACAGGGCTAATCTTGCCGCTGCGCTTTATGATATAGGTAACTCGCCGCTTGTTGTCATCTGCCCCGATGAGTCGGCGGCGGAGAGCATGAGCCGCGACCTTGAGTCGATGACGGGCATAGTTCCTATACTTTTATACGGCAGAGATTTTGCCTTTTACCCAACCCTCGCCGCATCGAGGCAGGCCGAGCAGCAGCGCATTGCCGCACTTGACAAAATGCTTCGAAACGAGTCACCGATAAGCGTTGTGACCGTATCAGCACTTCTTCAGCGCACTATACCCCCGAAGCTTCTTGAGGAGGCTGCCTTTACCGTTTCGACAGATAAGGAGTGTCCGCCCGAGGAGCTTGAAAAAGCGCTCATCCGCTGCGGCTATACCCGCTGTGAGCAGGTCGAGGGCGCGGGACAGTTTTCGCGCAGAGGCGGAATTCTGGACTTTTTTTCGCCGATGTACCCTGAGCCCGTCAGAATCGAATTCTGGGGTGACGAGGTCGACTCTATGGGCTTCTTCGATGTCGGCACGCAGAGGCGCACAGAGGCGCTCCGGTGCTGCTGCATACTTCCCGCCGCCGAGACTCTGCCTCCACTCTCAGAGCGCGGTACGGAGGGCCTGTGCGACATTATTGAGGACTGCGCCGCAAAATGTGAGAAAAAACGCGCGAGTGAGCTCTCTCAGACACTCGCCGCGACCTTGAGAGGCGATGCAGAAAAGCTCAGAAACGGCGTTTCACTCTCCGACAGCGACCGCTATCTCCCCTTCTGCTATGACTTTGCCTGCGGGCTTGACTATATCCCATTTGAAGCCTCAGTCGTGTTCGACCAGCCGCCGCGCTGTGCCGACAGAGCGAGAAATTATATGAAGCAGCTCGGCGAGGATATCGCACAGCTCAATAAAAAGGGCATGGTCGCAGCATCTGCCGAGGCGTTCAGACTGAGCTTTGACGAGCTTTGCAAAAGGCTCTGCGACTTCCCCGTCTACATGGCAGACGCCTTTACGGTCGGCAGATACCCGGTCGAGCCGAAAACGCTCATCAGCATCCCCGCAAAGCAGCTTCCCTCCTATGCGGGCTCGGCGCAGACCGCCGCAGACGATGTGAGCACTTATTTAAAACAGGATTACCGCGTCGTTGTGCTCGCAGGAGATATGCGCAGAGCAAATACCTTAAAGAACTTTTTCGATGACAGAGGCATACCCTCGTATGTCAGCGAGGTGCTTACGGAAGTTCCGAAAAAGGGCTGCTGCATAACTGTCGGCTCACTTTCCGCGGGAATCGAATACCCGGGCTTAAAGCTTGCAATCATATCCGATTCACAGCTCATGCATGTGCGCGAGCACCGCAGGGGCAGAAAAAAAGCTCCCTCGAACAGGGAGAGAATAGGCTCGTATGCTGACCTTTCGGCTGGTGATCTCGTCGTCCACGAATCGCACGGAATCGGACGCTTTGAGGGCATCGTGAAGATGAAGGTCGACGGCTTTGAGAAGGACTATATAAAGCTCGCCTATGCGGGCACCGATACTCTCTACGTCCCCGCAACTCAGCTCGACATGGTGAGCAAGTACACCGGAGGCGGAGAGCAGAAGGTCGTCAAGCTCTCAAAGATGGGCGGCACGGAATGGGCGAAGACCCGCTCCCGCGCCAAGGCCTCCGCGCAGGACATGGCGAAAAAGCTCATCAATCTATACGCGCAGAGACAGCGCCTACCCGGCTTTGCCTTCTCGCAGGACAGCGAGTGGCAGAGAGAGTTCGAGGAAAACTTCGGCTACACCGAGACGGACGATCAGCTCAGGTGTGCGCAGGAGATAAAAGAGGATATGGAGCGCTCCACCCCGATGGACAGACTTCTCTGCGGCGACGTCGGCTTCGGCAAAACGGAGGTCGCTCTCCGCGCCGTGATGAAGTGCATTCTTGACGGCAAGCAGGCGGCGATACTCGTCCCGACGACGGTGCTCGCGCAGCAGCACTATCAGACGGCGCTTCAGAGATTTTTCGGCTTCCCGGTCGATATACAGGTGCTGAGCCGCTTCCGCACGGGCGGTCAGTCAAATCAGACGGTCACGGACATAGCGACCGGCAAGTGCGACCTTGTTATCGGCACGCACAGACTCCTCTCCAAGGACGTCCGCTTCAAG
>DCGN01000106.1:205-4738 GCA_002315275.1 Clostridiales bacterium UBA1777 | reverse complement strand
CTCAGCCACGGAGTGGACGTGCTCACGCTCTCGGCAACGCCTATCCCGAGAACGCTCAACATGGCGATGAGCGGCATCCGCGATATGTCCACGCTTGACGAGCCTCCCGAGGACAGACTGCCCGTTCAGACCTTCGTCATGGAGCATGACTGGAACATCCTCGCGGATGCGATCAGGAGAGAGCTTCAGCGTGGCGGTCAGGTGTATTATCTCCACAACCGCATCGACGATATAGAGCGCACGGCGAAAAGGCTCAGAGAGCTTATCGATGGCGTGTCCGTCGGCGTGGCGCACGGGCAGATGGACAAGGCGATGCTCTCAAACGTGATGGAGAACGTTGCCAACGGCGAGATACAGGTGCTCGTCTGCACAACGATCATCGAAACGGGCATCGATATTCCGAACGTGAATACGCTCATCATAGAGGATGCCGACAAGCTCGGCCTTGCGCAGCTCCATCAGATAAGAGGCCGCGTCGGCCGGTCGACAAGGCGCGCCTCGGCCTATCTCACGTTCAGACGCGACAAGGTATTGACGGAGGAGGCGGAAAAACGCCTAAACGCCATCCGCGATTTTGCGGCCTTCGGCTCGGGCTTCAAGATAGCCATGCGCGATCTTGAGATACGCGGAGCGGGCAGTCTGCTCGGCGCGGAGCAGTCGGGCCACATGATAGACGTGGGCTATGATATGTATATGAAGCTTCTCAATGAGGCGGTGCTCGAGGCGAAGGGCATAGAGGTGCCGCAGAGGGCGGACTGCTCCGCAGATCTTGCCGTATCGGCCAATATTCCCGAGAGCTATATCGAATCCTCCGAGCAGAGGATGGACATCTACAGGCGCATCGCATTTATCCGCACGGAGGAAGAGGCGGACGATCTCACCGATGAGCTTATCGACCGCTTCGGCGATCCTCCTCCGGGCGTGAACGCGCTCATACACGTGGCACTTCTGAGAGGCGAGGCGGGCAAGGCGGGCATCCTGGATATCTCGCAGAAGACAGGCGTTTTGCGCTTCGCCGTCAAGGATTTCAGCATGGAAAAGGTCTCCGAGCTATACGCTATGCCCGAATATAAGGGCAGGCTCAAGGTCGAGGCGGGGACGAAGCCGTGCCTCAGTCTGAAAATAAAGAGCAAAATGCGCGTTATCGACGAAGCAAGGCGCTTCGTAACGCTCTGGGGCGGAGGAAATAAGCAATAAAGTACTTGCCGCACTTGGAAAAAGATGATAAAATAACTAAGGATGCACCTATACGAAAGGAAAATGAGACATGTCTGAAGAGATAAAGGAAAATATCACAGAGGAAGCTCCCGCAGCCGCAGAGGAAACGGCTGTTGAGGCAGAAGCACCCAAGAAGGAAAAGAAGCCTGTCAACAGAATGAAGGCGCTCGTTATCGGCCTCGTCGCAGTATGCGTTGTCATTATCGGCATACTCGGCTGGCAGAGCTTCAAGGACGGCGATTACAAAGCCATCGCCGAGGCAAAGAATCAGGAGACCGTTGAATTCAAGGGCATCAATTATGAGAAGCTCTACAAGACCCACAAGACGGACGAGGTCGTCCTCAGCATCAACGGCAGCGATTTCACATGGGATGAGTATTTCTGCTGGGTATACAACATGGGCGAGCAGGTGCTGTCCTACATGCAGCAGATGTATTCCTACTACGGTCTTGAGACGAATTGGAGCGATACCGTCAGCGAGGACAGCGAGGAGACATATTTTGACGTTGTCAGGAGCAGCGCCGAGGAGTATCTGAAGGAGCTCGTATGCGTGGAGTCCGTTGCCGCGGAGGTCGGCGTTGCCATCGATGCCGATGACGAGGCGACCATCGCCGATACGGTTGCTTCCGCTGCCGTCAACTACTGCGGCGATGGCGCTACCGAGGCAGACCTTGAAAAGTACATCGCGGACTACTATATGACCATGGGTCTTTTCAAGAGAAGCATTGCAGAGAGCATCCTGCAGGATAAGATCTTCGACGAGCTTTACGGCAGCGACTACTCCAAGGTCTCCGATGCCGACGCTATAAAGTACCTTGAGGATAACGGCTATATGTATGCAACGCATATCCTCATCTCGAACACCGATGATGACGGCAACGAGCTTGACGATGCCGCCATGGCTGAGAAGCTTGAAAAGCTTAATGCAGCCGTGGAAGAGCTGCGCGCGATCGAAGGCGATGCAAAGCGCGTGGAGAGATTCAAGGAGCTCAAGGAAGAGCTCTGCGATGACGCAGGAAAGAGCGCATATCCCGACGGTTATATGTTCACCACCGGCAAATTCGTTTCCGCCTTTGAGGATGCGTATCTGTCCGTCGGCGATTACGAGGTCTCCGATCCCGTTGAGTCTGACTACGGCTACCATATAGTTATGCATCTCCCGCTCGACCCCGACGCTATCGTGGAGTATGACTCCAGCACCTACGAGCCGCTCACCGCGAGATACTACGTTGCAAACCAGAGCTTCTCCGAGCTGCTGCAGGCAAAGTATGATACTCTCGTTTCCGAGTACAAGCCCGGCTTCGAGGATCTCCATCTCGCAAAGTACCTCAAGAAGGTAAGCTGAAAATTGAAAGCAGCGAGCGCACCGCGTGCGGCGGTGCGCTCGCTTAGTATATGTTCTGAAAATCCGGTTTTTCGAATAGTCCATTGACACGGCATTTTGCCGGTGTTATTTTTGTAAGCGTTGAATTAATCTTTCGGAGGTATATTATGGAGTGCAAAATAGGTCTTTTCGGCCCGGGTAATATGGGGCTGCCGATAGCCGTGAATCTTCACAAGCTCGGCGATGATATAACCGTCTATGCCCGCAGAGACGAGGCTGCGGCAAAGCTCGATGAGTACGGCGTGCCGTATGTGAGAACGCCGCGCGAGCTCGGCGGCTGTGAGGTGTTTATAAGCGTGCTCACGGACGTAAACGCGTTCAAGGCCGTGTTCGACCAGAAGGACGGTCTTGCCGAGGGGCTTGACGGCAGCCATAAGGTGCTGTTTGACCTTTCCACGAGCAACCCGCTCGAGTCTCTGCCCATATATGCGGAGCTCGAGGAGAAATATAACTTCACCTGCATCGACATGCCGATAAGCGGCGGCGCGATAGGCTCATGGGAAAACCGCCTCACCTACATGGCGGGCGGCGATAAGGAGACCTATGAGAAATACAAGTGGATATTTGCCAAGATAGCCAAGAATATGTTCTACATGGGCAAGTCCGGCTGCGGCCAGTACACGAAGATCTGCCACAATCAGACCTCCATGGCCATGATCGAGGCAACGGCGGAGTCTCTCCAGCTCGGCGTTGAGGTCGGCATCGATCCCTCCGCGCTTATTGACGTGTTCAACTCCGGCAACGCCAGCAGCTACACAACGCAGTTTATCTATCCTCAGCATATCCTCAACAAGAAGTACGATTCCGGCGCAACGATGAAGACGCTTCTGAAGGATCTCACGATAATGCACAAGACGGCCGAGCTCAAAAATCTTGACCTTCCCATAACCACCGCGAACTGGAACTATTGGAAAACCGCGTGCGACGAGGGCAAGGCGATGGACGATTACACCAGCATCTACGAGCACATCGGCGAGTACGCCAGAAAAAAGAAGTGATATAAAGCATGAAGGCCAACCGGTACGGCTGGCCTTTAATTTATGCTTCCATTATCGAAACGATATCCCGATAGCTTTCCTCGCTGTTGACTCTGAAATGGATCCATCCTCCGTTATTGCAGGGATATTTATTATCAATGAGCTCCTTCGCGTATTCGGAAACGTTTTCATAAACTTTTTCAAATGGCCTGTCAGTCCGTCTGACCATTACGCAAAAAGCGCCTATTTCCGGAAATACGTTGTAGATCAACTTATTCCCTTTATGAAAGCTGACGCACCAGCCGTAAGAGTTCCCGTATGGAAACTTCACCTCGGAAGGTGCCGAATATGTTTGCTCTACCCATGAATTGAAACGGTCAAAGCTTTGCCCCTGTCCCTCACAGTATTGAACCATATCCGAATACGATGGCACTATTGCCTTGCCCAATAATCTCTCATTCATTTTGCGGCTTCCATCAAATTTGAAATTACCGATTTTGCATATTCTATCATCTGAAAATAAAAAAAGGCAGCCGATATTGCTGTCAATATCGGCTGCCTTATATGAAAGTAGAACTATATTTTGATACGCAATGCACCCGCTTGCGAGGAAAACGAAATCGTGCATCCTCGGGTGCGTCTTTTAACGATTGTTCATCGGTCATGAACCGTCAACATAAGGGGAATAAAGTTAATCAACAGCTTCAATATGTCTCAGCGCCGTTACCCCAACTATTGACATATTGCCGATATTCAGTCAGATGAGGGAAGCTTGAGGTAGAGTGTAGTGTCCTCGACAACGTTTAGCTCATATTTGTTATACATGTAACTCTCTGCAGATTCAACGCTCTCGGTGAATTCCGCGTCATAATATGCTTCGCAATCTGTTTCGAGCATCAGGTTTTTGCCGTAGATAGTGGTCTCATCTGTCGAGCCGTCATTGTATACGAATGC
>DCGN01000106.1:0-151 GCA_002315275.1 Clostridiales bacterium UBA1777 | reverse complement strand
GAATGTTATTAACAAAGTCAGGAAGCGTGTCGGAGTCATATTCAACTCTTGTTGTCTTGACAAGAATGGGCTCGCTTCCGTCAACAGGCACGTAATAGGTGTCTATCGAGAGGATTTCAAAACTGCCGTTGAGCTTTGCGTCATAACGAAC
>DCGN01000083.1:7083-13175 GCA_002315275.1 Clostridiales bacterium UBA1777 | reverse complement strand
AGCATAGAGGAGCGTTCCCCGTCAAACGGGAGCTCTTTTCCGTCCTCCGTGAGGCACACGCCGCCCGCCTCGCTGACTATCAGCATGCCCGCGGCATAGTCCCAAAGGCAGAGGCTCAGCTCAACGTACACAACGGCTCTTCCAGCGGCGACAAGGCACAGGTCTACCGCCGCCGCGCCGTCTCTGCGGATATCGAGCGTCGCGTTGAATAGCTTCTCCGCAATTTCGAAGGTTCGATGCGTGAACGCGGGGATATACGGCGAGGTGCCGACGAGCGATACGCCCTCGCAAAGGGGTGCATCGTCCATGCGCAGCGGCCTGCCGTTCACGTCCGCGCCCTCTCCGAGAACGGCGGAAAACATCTCGTCTGCATACGGGTTATATATCACGCCCGCCGAGAGAACGCCCTTTGATCTGTACGCCACGGAGATGCAGCTGCAGTTCAGCCCGTGGACGAAATTCATCGTGCCGTCAATAGGGTCTATAATAAACACGTGCTCCGCCTCAAGGTCTCCGCGCTCGCCAAGCTCCTCGCAGAAGAACTTAGCGTCGGGCAGAGCCTCCCGGATGCGCGTCTCCAGCAGGAGCTGCACCTTGCGGTCATACTCCGTGACAACGTCGCGGCTGCCCGTTTTGCTCTCGGCGATAACGCCGTGCGCCTCGCGCATGAGCCTCCCGGCCTCGCGCTCCGCGTTTTGGATAAGGGAGCATATTTCTCTGTTTGTCATACTGCGCCTCCGGTTCCCGATCGTTTACGGATGAGATTATAGCACGCGTTTCCCTCTATGTCGAGCGGATATCACAGGTCTATCGAGTTAAATCTCTTTTCGGCGACCCGCTCCGCAATAAGCGTACCCGCGGCAAAGATGACCGCGCCCGCTGTCAGCACGGCAAGCTGTAGCGGATCAAACCCCGTGCTGTTAAGCCCCTCAAGGCCGGGGATATGGTGCAGCACCTCGGCAATGCCTATCACGACGAACGTCATGATACCGAAAACGAGAAACGGCACGCCGAATTTATACGCCGTCCTATAGAAGCCGCAGATGAAGCAGGTGTTGAACACTGTGAACACGATCAGCACCCAGCCGAGATACGCGAGGTTCGCGTTCATCAGCGGGTTTGCGAGATACGTCTCGCTGCCGGCAAGCGCTGTCATGCGCACAGCCGTAAGCGCGGCCGTAATGACGAACGCCGCGAGCTCGATGACGATTGAAAACGCATATCTTGCCTTTACAACGTCCGTCTTTTTCACGGGGAGCATCGCGGTATACAGCGTATCGCCCGACTCGCGCGCCGTTTTAAACGTCTGGAATATGCCGAGGCACACGAAAAACGCGCCGACAAGTATCGGATAGTTCGGTATGAGCGCCATCACCGCAAAAACGATGAAAAGGAAGCTCAGGGGAGATGCCGTGAGGCAAAGCTCTTTCTTCAAAAGTGTTTTCATATCTGCGCCCCCTTTTCTATGCGGAGCATGATATCCTCAAGCGTGCCTCCGCCGCATTTGCGCACGAACTCGTTCTTTTCCTCCGAGGCGATTATCCTGCCCTGCTTTATATAAGTAATATCGTCGGCACATTTGTCAAGGTCCGAGGTGATGTGCGTGGAGAACAGTATTGCCACGCCCTCGTCCGCAAGCGTGCGGAAGGTCATCAGCAGGTCATCCCTCGAGACGGGGTCAAGCCCGCTCGTAGGCTCATCAAGCAGGAGGAGCTCTGCGTGATGCGAAAGCGCGAGCGTCAGCCCGAGCTTGACCTTCATGCCCTCGGAGAGCTCCTTGGGCTTTTTGTCCTCGTCAAGCGCGAACATGTCCATGTATCTTCTATAGGCCGCCTCGTCCCACGAAGGGAAAAAGGTCTTCGTTACGGCAACGATCTTGCTTATCGGCTTCATCTGATACCAGCTCACGCCGCCCGCGGCATAGCCGATGCGCTGCTTTATCTCGCCCTCGTGCTCCGCCATATCAAGTCCGAAAAAGCTTATCGTGCCCGCGTCGGGATGGACGAGATTCAAAACGGATTTCAGCGTAGTGGTCTTGCCCGCTCCGTTTCTGCCGATAAACCCCATTATTCTGCCTGCTTCCATCGAGAAGCCGACATCGTTGAGAGAAAAGCTCTTATAGTGCTTCTCAAGCCCCTCTATCCTAAGTATTTCGCTCATTGGTCGTTTTCCTTTCTTTTCATCGCCATACCCTCGAATTCCTTTTCGAGCATGGCGCGCGTCTGCTCCTCGGTCCAGTCGAGATATCCCGTGTTCACCATTACGGCGATGCCGTGCACGAACACCCACATCATCAGATGTCGCTCGTACGCCTCCTCGCGGGAAAGCCCCGTCTTCTGCCGAAGCGCCGATATGACCTCGTCAAGATTCTCCCTCGGAGCATAGTCGCCGCGTCTGTCGCACATGAACAGCAGTCTGAAAAGCTGCTTCTCATCGCGCGCGAAGCTTATATACGCAAGGCCGCTGCCCATGTATTTCGGCGTAAGCTCTGCCATCCCGCGCGCAATGCGCTCCTCATACAGCGCTCTTGCTCTGCTCTCGACAGCCTTCTCTATTTCCTCCATCGAGGTAAAATTCGAAAAGATCGGCTGCGTCGAGCAGTCGAGAGCCTTTGCAAGCGCTCTCGCATTCAGCCCTTCAAGTCCGTTTTCGCGGACGGCCTCAAGCGCGGCAAGCTCTATTTGTTCCTTTGTTATCCTCGGCTTCGGCGGCATAGCGTATCCTCCAATCGTTATATAACGCTTGTTATATTACATCGTTTGCCCGGATTAGTCAAGAGTTTTTCATTCCGCTTTTACGGTCGCCCCCCGACAGGCAGAAAAACTGCGCCACCTAATGATGACGCAGTCTGATAAGATATATTTTTTTATCGGTCTTCTCGGAAGTATGCGAGGCCGAGACCTGCGGGCGGCTGATCCTCGCGCTTTTTGCGCATCGAAACAACTATCAGCACGATGATCGTTACGACGTAAGGTGCCATCTTGTAGATCTCCTTGATGGCGAAGTTGCCGCCGGTGGGGAGATAGATATGCAGGATGTAGAGGCCGCCGAAGAGGATGGATGCGAGGATGCTCACGTTAGGTCTCCAAATGGTGAAGATAACGAGCGCGATGGCCAGCCAGCCTCTGTCGCCGAAGGCGTTGTTGGACCAGATGCCGCAGGCATAGTCCATAACATAGTAGAGGCCGCCGATGCCGGCTATCATGCTGCCCGTGCAGGTAGCAACGTACTTGTATCTGTTGACGTTGATGCCTGCGGCGTCCGCGGTAGCGGGAGCTTCGCCGACGGAGCGGAGATTAAGGCCGACGCGGGTGCGCTTGAGCACGTAGGCGCAGACGATCGCGATTATTATAGCGAGGTATGCAAAGAAGCCGTAGCTTAGGAATATCTGATAGAACCAGCCCTCACCCGTGCCGAATACCTTCTTTGCGAAGAAGGCACTCGTATTGGAGAGAACGATGGAGGGGAGCTCGCTTCCGGAGAGCTTGATAAGAGATCCGCCGAAGAAGTTGCCGAAGCCGACGCCGAACGTGGTCATTGCAAGGCCGGTAACGTTCTGGTTTGCTCTGAGGGTAACGGTGAGGAAGCAGTAGAGCAGACCCATGAGCAGCGAGCCGAGAAGGCAGCTGAGGAGCGGGATGGCGATGGCGAGAACGGCGTTCACGTTGCCGCCCGTTGCCTGCTCATACAGGAACGCGCCGATAACACCGCAGATACCGCCGACGTACATGATGCCGGGGATGCCGAGGTTGAGGTTGCCGGACTTCTCGGTGAGTATCTCACCGGTGGAGCCGTAAAGAAGAGGAATGCCCTGAACTATTGCGCGGGGAATGAAAAACAGAATATCAAACATTGTCCTCAGCCCTCCTTCTTCTCGCGTTTGCCGAAGCTTATCTTATAGTTGATGAAGAACTCACAGCCGATTATGAAAAACAGGATAAGACCCGTGAGTATATCGGAGAAGCTCTCGTTGAGATTGAACTGAGTGGCTATCTCGGAAGCACCCTTGCCCATGAACACGAGCAGGAAGCTGGAGAAGATCATCGAGAACGGATTGAACTTGGAAAGCCACGAGACCATGACAGCCGTGAAGCCCTGGCCGCCTGCGATCTCTGGAGAGAGCGTGTGGTTGATGCTGCCGACGAGGAGCAGACCCGCAACGCCGCAGAGCGCGCCGGAGAAGAGCATCGTGCGGAGGATGACCTTTTCGACCTTGATGCCGACGTAGCGCGCGGTGCGCTCGCTCTCGCCGACGACGGCGAGCTCATAGCCGTGCTTGGTGTAGGTAAGGTAAATGTAGACGATAACGGTGATAACGGCAACGATGAGGATCGGGAGGAGCTGCTTTTTCTCGAAGAGAACGGGCAGCCAGCCTGCCTCGGTGGCCTGATTGATAACGCCCATCTTGCCGGAGCCCTTGGGGTTTTCCCAAACGATGACGAAGAAGGATACGAGCTGGATTGCAACGTAGTTCATCATAAGGGTGAACAGCGTTTCGTTGGTGTTCCATCTGGCCTTGAAAAGAGCGGGGATAAGTGCCCAGATCGCGCCTGCGGCTATCGCCGTGACGACCATGAGTATATTTACAACTGCGTTGGGGAGCTTGCCGCCGAGAAGGATCATGCAGGCCGCAGCGGCGAGACCTCCTATAAGCACCTGTCCCTCAGCACCGATGTTCCAGAAGCGCATTTTGAAAGCAGGCGTGACCGCGAGGGAGATGAGAAGCAGGATCGAGAGGTTCTGGAAAAGAATCCATGTCTTGCGGGCCGTGCCGAAGCAGCCCTTTATCATCGTGCCGTAGACCTCGAGGGGATTAAGGCCGGTGACCATCAGAGTGATAACGCCGCAGAAGACAAGAGCGAGAACGATCGTAATACCGCGAATGATCCATGCTCTTTTTCTGGAGATATCGCCGCGCTTGGAGATATGTATCATTCTTCGGTACCTCCCACCTTTGTCATCATTGCGCCGACCTGGCGCTTGTTGGTGTTTCTGCCGTCAAGTATGCCGCTTACCTTGCCGCCGCAGAGGACGAGAATCTTGTCGCACAGCTCGAGGAGAACGTCAAGGTCTTCGCCGACGTAGACAACGGCAACGCCCTTCATTTTCTGAGAGCTGATCGTATCGTAAATGAGGTAAGAGGAGTTTATATCGAGGCCGCGCGTGGCATAAGCCGTGAGCAGAACGGTAGGTGCGTTGGAGATCTCTCTGCCGAGAAGGACCTTCTGCACGTTGCCGCCGGAGAGACGGCGGACGGGAGTCTCGATGCTCGGGGTCTGGATCTCGAGGAAGCTGACCATGTCCTCAGCGAGGCGATGGGGATTTGTGCGGTTGGTGAACAGCCCCTTGCCCTCGTTGTAGGAGCGGAGCATCATATTGTCGCTCAGATCCATGTTGCCGACGAGACCCATGCCGAGTCTGTCCTCGGGAACGAAGGAGAGGGATACGCCCATCTGCTTTATCCTGACGGGATCCTTTCCGATGAGCTCTTCGGGCTCGCCGTTGTCCTCGATATAGGAGATGCTGCCGTTTTCAACGGGCTGGAGACCCGCTATTGCCTCGAGCAGCTCCTTCTGGCCGCAGCCGGAGATACCTGCGATGCCGAGTATCTCGCCGGTATTCGCCGTGAAGGATACGTTGTCGAGCTTGACGGTGCCGTCGATATCGCGGACGGTGAGGTCCTTGACGACTATTCTGGGCTTCGGGTTCTCGGGAAGCTCTCTGTTGATGTTGAGCTTGACGGGGCGGCCGACCATCATGTTGGTCATTTCCTGCGCGTTGGTCTTCTTCGTCAGCATATCGCCGATGAACTGACCCTTGCGGAGGACGGCGACTCTGTCGGACAGGTCTTCGACCTCGTGCATCTTATGCGTGATGATGACGATGGCCTTGCCCGCATCGCGCATATTGCGCAGGACGGCAAAGAGCTTGTCCGTCTCCTGCGGGGTAAGAACGGCGGTAGGCTCATCGAGGATGAGTATATCTGCGCCGCGGTAGAGCACCTTGATGATCTCAACCGTCTGCTTCTGAGAAACGGACATGTCATAGATCTTCTGGTTCGGGTCGACGTCGAAGCCGTACTTATCGCAGAT
>DCGN01000083.1:0-6978 GCA_002315275.1 Clostridiales bacterium UBA1777 | reverse complement strand
CTGATGCACCATGCCGATGCCGAGGTCAAGCGCGTCCTTCGGGGACTTGATGGTAACTTCCTTATCGTCGATAAAAATCTGGCCCTCGTCCGGGAAGTATATACCCGAAAGCATATTCATAAGGGTCGTCTTTCCGCTGCCGTTTTCGCCCAGCAGAGCAAGTATCTCGCCTTTGTAAATATCCAGCCAAACCTTATCGTTTGCCTGAGTAGAGCCGAAACGCTTGCTGATGTTTCTCATGCGAACGGCGGCCTGCTTGTTGTCCATAGGCTTTATCTCCCTCTATCTCAAGATACACATAAACCATAATACTGCAAAGGGCAGCGCGGCGGGAAATTCGCTGCGTTGCCCTTTGCAGCAGTATTCTGTCAAAACGGGGGAAGTCCTTTAAGAAGGACTTCCCTCGGTAAGGTGTGATTCGAAAGTCTATCAGCTGAGGACGACGATGCCGTCGATGATGACTGCGAAGTAAGGAGCGGAACGGTAGCTGGACTCGACGAAGAGGTCGCCGTCGATAGCTTCGGTCTCAGCGGAGAAGGTACCGTCATTGATGACATCAGCGCCGAGGCTTGCGACCTTAGAACCGCCGACGGTGAAGGTGTTGGTATCGAAAACCTTGAGCTCGCCGCTCTCGAGGAGAGCAGTGACTTCAGCGAGCTTAGCAGCGGTGCCTTCAGCAGCGACTGCCTCGTTGAGCTCGAGGACCTCAACGGAGCTCTCTTCCATGTTGCCGCAGAAGTCAGTGGGGATAGCCTCGCCGTTGATCAGGCAGGTGCACATGAGCTTGAAGTAAGGTCTCCAGTTGATGCGGGAACCGCAGAGGTAAGTGTTGGGGCAGGAATCCTTGAAGCTGAGGTTGTAGGAAACGTTGGGGACACCGGCGGTCTCGCAAGCGGTGGGAGCGCCCATGGAGTCGGCATGCTCGGAAATGAGAACGCAGCCGCTGTTGATGAGGGTGTTTGCAGCTTCCTTCTCGAGGGCTTCATCGTACCAGGAGTTGGTGTAAACTACTTCCATGGTGACCTCTTTGCAGATGTAACGTGCGCCGAGGAAGAAGGAGGTGTAACCGGAAATAACCTCTGCGTAGGGCTTTGCGCCGACGTAGCCGATCTTGGCCTGCTCTGCGCTGATCTCGCCGGAGTCGATCATTTCCTGGATCTTCATGCCTGCGGCAACGCCTGCGAGGAAGCGGCCGTCATAGATGCTGGCGAATGCGTTGTGGTAGTTGGAAACGCCCTCGTAGTGAGCGCGGTCACCGGTGGCGGAGACGAAGTTGACATCTTCGTATTCCTTGGCAGCCTGGATCATGTAGGACTCGTGGCCGTAGCTGTCAGAGAAAACAACATCGCAGCCTGCATCGGCAAGCTCGCATGCTGCATCGTAGCAGCTCTCGTCTTCGCCGACGTTGGTCTTGATCATAACGTTCTCGCTCTTAAGGCCGAGCTCGGTGAAAACATCGTTTGCGGCAGAGATGAAGTTGTAGTCGTAAGAGGAGTTCTCGTCGTGGAGGGTGATAACGCCGACCTTGAGGTCTTCAACAGCGACAGGATCGGAAACCAGAGGCTTGAAATCGAGAGGAACGTATGCTACGGGAGCAAGACCTTCATCGGCTTCTTCTGCGGGCTCTTCGGTCTTTGCGCCGCAAGCGCAGAGTGCGAAGACCATAACGAGGGAAAGAACGAGAGCAAGAATCTTTTTCATTTGTTTTCTCCTTTAAACAAAATGTTTAATCGAATACCTTCGGAGATATAAAACAAAATGCACTGGCGGCGCTGACAACGCTACCAATGCAAAAGCGAAAGCTCCCCCTGAGATGCTCGGGAAGAGGCTTCAAAAATAAACATCGATAGTCCGGTCATTTACGGCGTCCGGGTAGAAACTTCAAATCCATATTATTTGCTATATATCGAAGCGGTATTCGGTTTTACGGTGATATCATAACAAATATGTATCGCCATGTCAAGCGGCACGCTTCGACAATTTTAACATAATTGTTTTTTTGTTTTTGTGCATGTTGCACTTTGTTGATGTTAAACTAACGCCCATGCATGTTTTTTCATGCTTGGGCGTTGTTATAAATCGTTATTTTGTTTTATTTTTATCAGCAGAATGTTATATTCCCGTTATCATCCATGTTATCTATCATAGCAAGGGACACTATGCGCATGCCTTCGTCTCTGAGCTTGCTGCCGCCGCCCTGGAACACCTTCTCTATGCCTATGCCGGCGCCGACGACCTCGCCGCCCGCCTGCCTGACGAGCTCCTTCAATCCGACGAGTGCCGCGCCGGTTGCGAGGAAGTCATCCACGAGAAGGACGCGCTCGCCCTCGTGCAGGTACTGCTTGGAAACGACAACGTTATTCGTATTGCCGTGCGTAAAGGAAACGACCTCTGCGCAGTAGACATCATCGGAGATATTCTTGGATTTGCTCTTCTTTGCAAACAGCACGGGAACGTTCAGCGCAAGGCCCGCGAAAACAGCCATTGCGATACCGGAGGCCTCGACCGTGAGGACCTTGTCAACTCGGGCGTCTTTGAACTCTCTTGCAAGCTCCTTGCCGAGCTCGTTGAGGAGGCTTGCGTCCATTTGATGGTTAAAGAAGCTGTCTACCTTCAGGATACCGCCTGCCTTGACAACTCCGTCCTTCAGGATGCGATCTTCAAGCAGTTTCATTCTCTTTCTCCTATTAATATATTATTTTACCCATAATACCGAAAAAAGCCCGTCGGACTGTCGACAGGCTTGTTTCGGGTAAAATTAATTACACAGCGCGGGTGACCTTGCCGCTGCGGAGGCAACGGGTGCAGGCGTAAACGTGCTGAGGAGCACCGTCTACGATGGCCTTGACGCGCTTCACATTGGGCTTCCAAGTACGGTTGGAGCGTCTGTGGGAGTGGGACACCTTAATGCCGAAAACCATATCCTTGTCACAGAACTGGCACTTTGCCATATTGAAGCACCTCCTTGCTTGTGTTTTTGCCCCGAGGGGCACGCTAATAGATAATAGCAGAACCCAAACGGAAATGCAAGCATTATTTTATATTTTCCAAAAGTTTTTCGTCATGCGTATTTTCCGAAGCTTCACGCAAGGGGTGTTTTGCCTTCTTCTTGCAGAAAAGCATTGCGATTTTTTCGGGAAGTGGTAATATATATATAATGATATATTCGGGAGGAGTACGGCATGAGAAGCAAATATTCCGTCAAGCTCAAGACCATCGCGCAGGAGCTCGGCATGAAGCCCCTGCACACATCCGAGGATTATGACGAAGCAAAGCTCTTTACGGCGGACGTTAACCGCCCTGCGATGCAGCTGACAGGCTTCTACAATTATTTCGATCCGCACAGACTTCAGATAATCGGCCGTGTCGAAAGCACTTATCTTGACACGCTCAGCGATTCCGAGCGGTACAAGGCTATCGAGCGCTTCATGCAGTACGATATCGGCGGCCTTGTCGTGTGCCACGGTGTGCAGCCCTTCCCCGAATGCATCGCACTCGCCGAGAAGTATGACCGCAACCTCTTCGTTATCGACAGAGATACCTCTGATTTTCAGGCTGACGTTATCTCTACCCTCCACAGATACCTCGCACCGAGAATCACGATACACGGCGTTCTCGTTGAGGTATACGGCGAGGGCGTGCTCCTCATGGGTGACAGCGGCATAGGCAAGAGCGAAACGGCGCTCGAGCTTATCAAGCGCGGCCACCGCCTCATCGCGGACGATGCCGTTGAGATCCACTGCCGCGACAAGGGCGTGCTGACCGGCCTCGCTCCAGAGCTGATAAGATACTATATGGAGCTGCGCGGCATAGGCGTTATCAATGTGCGCCATATCTACGGTGTAGGTGCAGTCAAGCCCGAAACGAGCATTGACCTCGTTGTCAAGATGGAGCCGTGGCAGGAGGGCAAGGCCTACGACAGGCTCGGTCTTTCCGAGGAGACGGCCGAGATCCTCGGCGTGACGCTCCCTCAGGTGACGCTTCCCGTCCGCCCCGGCAGAAATCTCGCCGTCATCATGGAGCTTGCCGCCATGAACAACCGCCAGAAGAAGATGGGCTTCAATGCCGCCGAAACACTCGCCACCGCGCACGATGCCGCGATTGACAGCGGTTTATTCTGATCAAACAGGAGTTTATAATGGAAAATCTTGAAAAAGCCATAGAGGCCATAAAGGAAATACTGCCGAATCTTCAGCTTCTCGAAAACGAGCCGATGAGGGATCACACCTCCTTTAAAATAGGCGGCCCCGTAAGGGCGCTTGCCGCTCCGTCAAGCGTTGACTCGCTGTCCAAGATATGCTATATCCTCAAAAAATACAAGATTGCCCCTATGATGCTCGGAAACGGCACGAATCTGCTCTGCCCCGACGAGGGCATGAATGACCTTTTCATGATGAGCACCGAGAAGCTGCAGAACATGTTCCTCCTGCCCGACGGTTCAATTTATGCCGAGGCGGGCGTATCTCTCGCAAAGCTTGCCACCTTTGCCCAGCAGAACGGGCTCACCGGCCTTGAGTTTGCCTCCGGCATCCCCGGCACGGTCGGCGGCGGCGCCATCATGAACGCCGGCGCCTACGGCGGAGAGCTGAAGGACTGCATCCAGAGCATCGTGTTCTACTACCTGCCCGAGCAGCGCCTCTACGAGATAGACAATGAGCACTGCACCTTCGGATACAGGCACAGCATATTCCAGCAGATGGGCGGCTGTGTCATCCTGTCGGCTGTCTTTCATCTCGAAGCAGGCGACAAGGATGAGATCTCCGCGAAGATGCGCGATTTCAACGAGCGCCGCCGCGACAAGCAGCCGCTCGATCTTCCCTCCGCGGGCAGCGCCTTCCGCCGCCCGGAAGGGCACTATGCCGCTCAGCTCATTGACGAGGCAGGGCTCAGAGGATACTCCGTAGGCGGCGCTCAGGTGTCCGAAAAGCACGCAGGCTTCATTGTCAACACGGGCAATGCCACCTCCCACGATGTATACGAGCTGATGGATCACGTCCGCCACACGGTATATGACAAGTTCAACGTCGCTCTTGCGCCGGAGATAATCATCCTCCCGCCCGATTTCAAGCTTGAGGATAATCTCCCCGACGTGCCCCTTCACAACGTCGCCGTGAACGACATGAATTTCTCCGGCGATACGGAAAAGAAATAAACCGCCTATAGGCGTTTGGGAAAGAGAATGCCATGGATTTTCTGATTATTACAGGTCTGTCCGGAGCGGGAAAAAGCCGCGCCGCCGATGTGCTTGAGGATCTTGATTACTATTGCGTTGATAATATGCCCATCGCGCTGATGACCCGCTTTGCGGAGCTGTGCGTTGCCGCGGGCGGCCGCTACGAGAAGGTCGCTCTCGTGACGGACGTGCGCGAAAAGGGGAGCTTTGACGAGCTTCTCACCACGCTCGAGGAGATAAACTCCGCCAACTGCCGCTGCCGCATCCTCTATATGGATTCCGACAAGCGCACTCTCGTGCGCCGCTACAAGGAATCCCGCCGCCCTCACCCGCTCGCCGCTGACGGTATATCCGTCTCCCATGCCATAGAACGCGAGGAGGCCATGCTTGCAAGCGTTAAGGCCAGAGCCGATTTCATCGTGGATACCTCGAGCCTCACGCTCGGCATGCTCCAGAACAAGCTCTTCTCCATCTTTGCCGAGGACGGGCGCAAGCGCGAGCTTGATGTGACCGTTATGTCCTTCGGGTATAAGCACGGGCTTCCGATGGATGCAGACCTCGTTTTCGATGCGAGATTCCTGCCAAACCCGTTCTACGTTGAGGAGCTGCGCCCGATGTGCGGGCTTGACCGCCCCGTAATGGAGTACGTATTCGGATATCAGCAGACGAGAGACTTCGAGCAGATGCTCGAAAACATGATAGACTATCTTCTCCCGCTCTACATCGAAGAGGGCAAGCTCACTCTTACGATCGCCATCGGCTGCACCGGCGGCCGCCACAGAAGCGTTGCCATCGCTGCCGCGCTTACGGAGCATCTGCGCGCCAGAGGCACGAAGACCAACTTCACCAACAGAGACATCGACAAATAACAGGAGCTGCTATGTCCTTTTCATCTGAAGCAAAGGCCGAGCTCTGCTCGCGCTCTATCGACAGAAAATGCTGCGCTCTCGCCGAGTGCTACGGCATATTGCTGTACTGCAACACCTTCTCCGAGGTAGAGATACGCATCATAACCGCCAGCCCCGACTTTGCCGCGCGCCTTCCGAGGCTTTTCAAGCGCGCGTTCGGCTTCGGCTTTGACGTTCAGCCCAAGCCCGTCAGCGGCGGCAGGATGACTTTTCTGATAACCGACCGCGAGAAGCTTTCCAAAATATTCTCTGCCTACGGCACGGATCTCGGCAGCTCGCTCACCCTGCACATAAACTTCGGCGCGATAGAGAATGACTGCTGCCGCGTCTCGTTCATTCGGGGAGCGTTCCTCGCGGGCGGCAGCGTGACAGATCCCGATAAGCGCTACCACCTCGAGCTCGCAACGCCGCACAGAAGCGTGAGCCATGAGGCATACACCATTCTGCTTGACATGGGTCTCTCCCCAAAGGAGACGGAGCGAAGCGGCAACACCCTGCTTTATTTCAAGAAGTGTGACGTTATCGCCGACTTTTTTACGACCGTCGGCGCGCCGTCCACCGCGATGGACATGATGGGCGCGAAGGTCGAGCGCGAAATGCGCAACACGATAACGCGGCGTGTCAACTGCGACTCCGCCAACGCGGACAAGACGGTCGCCGCGGCGCAGGAGCAGATAGCCGCGATACACCGCATTGCCAGGGAGCACGGGCTTGATGCCCTGCCGGAAACGCTGAGAGATGCCGCGCTGCTGCGCATCACTAATCCCGAGGCAAGCCTTTCAGACCTTGCGCTGCTGTCCTTCCCGAAGGTCTCGAAAAGCTGTCTCTCGCACAGGCTGAAAAAAATAGTCGAATTCAAGTTCGAGGACGAATAAAAAAAGCAGAGGATCGGGATAA
>DCGN01000122.1:6202-11337 GCA_002315275.1 Clostridiales bacterium UBA1777 | reverse complement strand
TTATGACCGCTTCGGTAACTCTCCGTTTATCTCGTATATTTATACCACAAAGGCCAAACCGTGTCAACCTTGATTATGCTTGCCCCTCAATGCCGATTGAAACATTGAGGGGCACATTCTCGGTTTAATCCATCCAACCGTATGCCTTTAGTGCATTTATCGCTCTCCGGCGCTGTATCGTCCATGGCGTCATTCCGCGGTAAGCCTCGGGATATCTGTCGCATGCGAGCATAAGAGTGCATGCAATTCTGTCCTTTATCGGAGTGCTCTCGGAATACATCGTCTGATAATTGTACTTAATACCGTCGTCCGCACCGACTCCGAGTTCATCCGCGAGCCTCGCTATCTCGGGCACGGCGGCATCGCCGAGATTATAGAGCTCTACCACATCCACATTGTAGAGCGTCTTATCGAGATATCGGTCAACGTTATGCTTCGCGATAAGTCCCTCAACTCCCGAAAACGCAAGCACGGCATACAGCGCAACGCAGCACGCAAGGCTTATCGGGATGAGCTTGAAGCGCGGCACAAGCTGCTTGACGATAACGAGCACGAATACCACCGCAAGCACCGCCATGAACCATGACGCGTACACACGTGTCTGCGTGAGGCCATACATCTTAACGTACAGCGCCATCTTTGCGGCGGCAGTACTGAGCAGGACAAGCGACGATATCGCAAGCACAGCCGAAACCACACGCGCCGATACATCCTTTGCCTTTCCCGCTCTCTCTGCAAACGCGTCTATCATCGCTGTGAGGACGAGGTTTATGGCCGCGACCGCGCAAAGCTGGAAAAATCCGTTTCTTGCGTACTCGGCATAGGTAGTACCGTCGGGCAGGATACCGGAGAAGCCCGATACGAAGTATTTCCACTGGGATATGAAAAATACCACATACACGGCAAGCATGGGTGCAGCAAACGCAAGCACAGCGGCAGCGGGCACTCTTTTCCGTGCGGCCGTTTTTTCTTTTACTGACTCTGCCGAGAGCTTACCCATGCCCTTTCTGTCCACAGAGGAAACATATAGGCCGAAGATATACATCGCCGCGAGCACGGTTATAATGCCGAAATAGATGAAGCTGCCTACGTTAAAACGTTCAAAGCTGAAAACGGACTTCAAGATACCCGTGAAGCCATCATCGTATGACAGAAGCTTCACTATTATGCAGGCGGGGATTGTCGCCGCGAGAGCTCCGAGAACGATATGCAGCGAGGTCTTCACTGTCTTTTTCCCGAGCCTTCCGGTCAGTGCCGGGAATATATTAGTAAATGAGGCAAACGGATACGACAGCACGGCTCTCAGCACATCGCGAAGCATAAGGTCGGAAACACCGCTCTCAAGCGTATTGCCCGACGAGCTGAACACGAAATAAGCTCCGGCCGCGAGCGCATATATAAACGACAGCCCTGTCAGAAATGTCCCGTCGATAATGATCGACAAGCTGATTATAAGCCCGCTCGCGCCGACTATCGCACCCATAGGAGAGATGTGCAGCTTATTAACTCTCAGCATGATTACCGCCGCGGCGTAGAGCGCTATCACCAGAATAAATGCCGTAAGCGGGCTTGTAAACTCGGTCACTCTGCTCATTATGTATCCGAAGCCGATGCACGCCCACGCGAAAACCGTTTCCGCGAGCGAGTAGACGCGCTTTTTCTTTATCGTTTTATTTTCTTCCATATCAGGTTCATCATTCATCGACATACTCTATTATATCCTCCACCCTGCAATCGAGAGCCTTGCAGATAGCGTCAAGGGTCGCGAAGCGGATTGCCTTGGCCTTGTTGTTCTTCAGTATCGACAGATTTGAAAGCGTGATACCTACTTTATCCGAAAGCTCGTTAAGGCTCATTTTTTTCTTTGCCATTGCCACGTCGAGATTTATCACTATCATAGCGCCACCTCACACGGTAAGGTCATTCTCGGCCTTGATATCTATCGCCTCTTCGATCACGTTCTTTACGACTCTGAGGCAAAGGCCGAGGAGAACTGCCGCAAAGCACAGCACCCAGCACAGCACATAATAAAAACCGAGCACGCAGAGCAAAATACCCACGAAGAAGCTGCACCATGAGACGCGCCTTATAAGAGCAACGCTCTCCGGCGTGAAGACAAGGCTTTTCTTTACTCTGAGGAGAAGCATAAACAATAGTCCGTCAGCGACGGCGGAAGCCGCAAGCGCAAGATAACCTATCGTGAGCAGCAGCCCTCTGCCGAGCTTCATGGCATCTCTTGCCTGCGCATACAGCGCATCCACATAAAGCGGGAAGATAAACGCCGCCGCGAACAGCGCGAGCATAAATGTACACGCCAGCACGAGCGACAGCATGATCGAGGCTTTTTTAGAAATACGAGGCATGATCCGGTCTCCTTAACATTACTTGCGGGAGAATTATCCGTTCCCGCAGCAGGTATAATATACCGCGCGATTATGTTTGTCAACAATTATTTATTGATTTTCAATAAATCTTTATTATTTAACGGTATTGCATTTCTGTCATCCACGTAGTATACTCTACTTAGTTCATATGAATGAATGCTCATATGTTCATGATTGGGAGGTTTTGGTATGAAGAAAGCCTATAAAATTGAAGTTGATTGCGCCAACTGTGCCGATAAAATGGAACGCGCGGCAAACGGCGTTAACGGAGTCAAGAGTGCCGTTGTAAGCTACATGGCGCTTAAAATGACGGTAGAGTTTGAGGACGGTGCCGATGCTGCATCCGTTATGCGTGAGGTACTGCGCGTCTGCCGCCGGATTGAGCCCGACTGCGAAATCTTTTTCTGAGGCGTGATATGAACCGAAAGCAGAAAAAATCCCTTATTCGCATAATTTCCGCCGCTGTGCTTATGCTCGCGATCAGGCTTCTTCCGCTGCCTGACGCTGCAAAGCAATATGCGTTTCTTCTCCCCTATATCATTGTCGGCTATGATATTCTGATCCGCGCAGCAAAAGGCATACTTCGCGGGCAGGCGTTTGACGAGAATTTTCTGATGGCAGTCGCATCTATCGGAGCGGCAGTACTCGGAGACAGCTTTGAGGCCTCCGCCGTAATGCTGTTCTATCAGATAGGAGAGCTTTTCGAGAGCGCCGCCGTCGGCAGAAGCAGAAGGAACATCGCCGCGCTCATGGATATCCGTCCCGACTGCGCCAATATTGAAGGCGAACACGGTGAGCTCGTTCAGGTCGCTCCGGACGAGGTGACAGTCGGCAGTATTATCGTTGTCCGTCCCGGAGAAAGGATACCTATCGACTCTGTTGTTCTCAGTGGAGAAAGTACGCTTGACACCGCCGCGTTGACGGGCGAAAGCGCCCCTCGCGCTGTCGGTATCGGAGATGACGTGCAAAGCGGCTGCGTCAATCTCTCGGGGTCTCTCAAGCTTCGCACGGTCAAGGAGTTCGGCAAGTCCACAGCGTCAAAGATTCTGGAGCTTGTTGAAAACGCGAGCTCCCGCAAATCCCGCTCTGAGGCGTTTATCACGAGGTTTGCGAGAATATACACTCCCGCCGTGTGCTTTAGCGCGCTGGCTTTGGCTATCATTCCGCCCGTTGTCCGCCTGGTGCTCGGGGTTCCCGCTCTTTGGGGCGAATGGGTGTACAGAGCGCTCACATTTCTCGTTATCAGCTGTCCGTGCGCACTCGTAATAAGCGTCCCACTCAGCTTTTTCGCGGGGATCGGCTGTGCGGGAAGGCACGGTATACTGATAAAGGGTTCAAACTATCTCGAAGCCCTGTCCGATGTGACAACGCTCGTATTTGACAAAACGGGCACGGTGACAAAGGGAGTTTTCGAGGTCACAAAGCTCGTAAGCATGCGTCTGCCCGATAATGAGCTTCTTGAGCTTGCCGCTCTCTCCGAGAGCTACTCGTCACATCCCATCGCAAGGTGCATCGTAAACGCCTCATCCGGCGAGCTTGACAGAACTCGAGTCGAAAATGTGAGGGAGCTTTCGGGCAAGGGTGTCTGCTCCGATATTGACGGCAGGACCGTATACGCGGGCAATGCAAGGCTGATGGTTGAGTGCGGTATAACCCCCGCTGAAATACGCGAGGTCGGCACGGCTGTTCACGTTGCGGCGGGCGGCGAGTATCTCGGATATCTGATCATAAGCGACGTTATCAAGCCCACTGCCGCAAAGGCCTTCTCCGAGCTATCCTCAGCCGGCATCAGGCGTTTAGTTATGTTAACCGGAGATAACGAGGCGACAGCAAAAGCAGTTGCAGAGAAGCTCGGGATTGCTGACGTATTCTCTCAGTTGTTGCCCGCCGACAAGGTGAGCATAGCGGAAAAGCTGCTCTCCGATATGCCAAAAGGCAAAAAGCTCGCGTTTGTCGGAGACGGTATAAACGATGCTCCCGTTATCTCCCGCGCAGACGTCGGCATTGCGATGGGCGCGCTCGGATCGGATGCGGCAATAGAGGCGGCTGACGTTGTGCTGATGGATGATGACCCTCTAAAAATACCCCTCGCGATACGCGTCTCGAAAAAATGTATCCGAATCGTGCGCGAGAACATCGTGATAGCGATCGGCATAAAGCTCATCTGCCTGCTCCTCGGCGCGCTCGGAATCGCGGGTATGTGGACGGCAATTTTCGCCGATGTCGGCGTGATGGTCATCGCAGTCTTAAACGCGATACGGGCTTTAGAAATTTAACATAATGTTGTTGACATATTATAATTAACATAATACAAGGAGGTCGTTATGGATCAGAATTACGCTGCAGAGTGCTGCGAAACAACAGAGGTTCATGAGGAACTGCTGAAAAAAGTGCGTGAGACGCTCCCCTGCGAGGAGCACCTTTATGACCTTGCAGAGCTTTTTAAGGTCTTCGGAGATTCAACTCGCATCCGCATACTGTTCGTGCTGTTTGAGGCAGAGGTCTGCGTGTGTGACCTTGCATCCGCGCTCAACATGACGCAATCAGCTATATCGCATCAGCTTAACATACTCAAGCGCAGCAAGCTGGTCAAGTGCCGCAGAGAGGGCAAGAGCATATTCTATTCTCTTGCCGACAGCCATGTGCGCACCATAGTGAGTCAGGGTATGGAGCATATCGAAGAATGATTGCATATTATGTAAACTAATCATGACAAGACTAACTCCCCGTCATTAGGCGGGGAGTTTAAAA
>DCGN01000122.1:0-6191 GCA_002315275.1 Clostridiales bacterium UBA1777 | reverse complement strand
AAAATCAATATATGTCCTGAGCGATCTTGGTGGGAGGAGACTCAACTATTTCTGGATGCTCAAATATGTATCTCATGGCCTGAAGCACCTTGGCGTAATAATAACCGTCAACCGTACGCTCATCCATCGTGAATTTGCAATCTATATATTTCTTGTCCTCCACCTGACCGTGTCTGTTGACCTCGTACGCGTGACGCTTTGCGCCGAAGGTGATAAATACGGGGAGCGTGCCGAAATTATAAATATGATGGTTGACAGGGCCGATGCGGAGCGAGCCGAGATCGGATATTATCATAGAGCCGTGGAAGGGGCTGAGGTCTGTGAGAGCCTCGGGGATCCAACCGAAGTAATCCATTATACGAAGGATAAGAATTGCGAAGCGAATAAGGAAGCGCGGAGATTTGCATACGATATCGGCAAATTCCTCTGTGCTGTTGTCCTCATCGTTAGACTTGATTTCATCTATCTTCTCGTTCATCTTGCGATATACGTCGAAAATAGTGTCAGAGGGTTCAAACTGAACTTTGATGGTCGTCTCCGTGGCGTCAAGGGAGATGGTGCGCTTGACCACCATGATGATCTCTATCTTATCTCTCGCAAATATCCTGCGGCCAACGACAAATCGGTTAAGGCCGGGAAGCATCGATATGATCCTGATATATGCGGCTATGATGAAATGGAGCATTCCCATTCCCTTATAACCGTCAACTCTCATTTTTCTGAGATGTCTGTCGACCTCGGATATTTCAAAGCTCTCTTCGTAGAAAATGTGGGCATCGTTTCTCTGCGGCATTATGAACGGAATGAATTTTGCAAATGCCGGAAGCGAACGAATGAGGCGGCCGTCTTTTCTGTCGCCGAAACGGCGTTGGTATTGCCTGCTCATTATTCAGATCCTCCGTGGAAATTACTATTTTTTTAAGCATTGTAATTATACACACCAAGGGGGAAAATTACAAGCAATTTCTTGTATTAAGTATAATTAATGTGTTTCTTTTCGCATACTTGAAATAAAAACCGCACTATGCTAAACTATTTACACATTGGAGGCGAGAAGTATGCGTTTGCAGGAATCGGGCGAGATGTATCTCGAAACAGTATATATTTTAAGCGAAAAAGAGTCCGCGGTGCGCTCGATCGATGTTGCGGACCGTATGGGAGTATCCAAGCCGAGCGTAAGCCGCGCGGTGAGTCTTCTGAAAAACGGAGGCTATCTCGAAATGGAGGCCAACGGCAGCCTCTCGCTTACCGAGGAGGGGCTTCGCATAGCGAAGCGCACTTATGAGCGCCACACCGTACTCACCTCTTATTTTGTCCGTCTCGGCGTATCGCCCGAGGCCGCCGCAGAGGATGCCTGCAAGATCGAGCACGATATCAGCGATGAGACCTTCAACGCCATCAAGGCTCACGCTGCCGCGATGAAATAATCCGACAGCCGAAGAGCCCTCAGAGTTTCTGCTCTGAGGACTCTTTATTCTTAAATGTCAGTCTTTCTTTTCCTGAGAAAGGGCATATGCGACGTCAACGATCATGTCTTCCTGACCGCCGACCATCTTCCTGCGGCCGAGCTCCATGAGGATATCTCTGGGATTCAGCTCAAATCTCTTTGCTGCGCGCATTGCGTGGAGCAGGAAGCTCGAGTATACGCCCGCGTAGCCGAGGGAAAGGGCTGCCGTATTGATAACCTGCGGGCGGTGCATCAAGGGCTCAACGATCTGCTCCGCAACATCCTGGATACCATAAAGATCCATGCCGGTATCAAAGCCGGACATCTCAAGCACAGCGGCAAGGACCTCGTTCTGCGCATTGCCGGCGCCTGCGCCGAGTCCGCGGCAGGTAGCGTCGAGGTAGGATGCGCCCTCTTGTGCCGCGGCGAGGGAGTTTGCGATTGCCATGCCGAGGTTGTTGTGCGCATGATAGCCCACGGGGATGTGAAGATGCTCTACGAGGTAACCTATGCGAGCCTTGACATCGTCGGGAAGCATATGTCCCGCGGAGTCTGCAATATTGATATAGTCCGCGCCCGCGTCGACAAATATCTTTGCCTGCTCGCACAGCACCTCTGGAGACACCATATGGCTCATCATAAGGAAGCCGACGGCCATCATGCCCTTGCTCTTTGCAAACTGAATGTGCTGAATGCCGATATCCGCCTCCGTGCAGTGCGTTGCAACACGCACGACCTCAACGCCGAGGTCTCTTGCTCTTTCAAGGTCTTCGATTGTTCCTATTCCGGGGAGAAGCAGAACTCCGGCCTTGGCATGATGCAGCTCGGGGATAAGAGCCTTTAAAAGCTCGAACTCGTTTACCTTTGAGAAGCCGTAGTTGATGGAGGAGCCGGAAATACCGTCACCGTGGGAGCATTCAACTATAAATGCGCCTGCCTTATCGAGGCCTGCGGCGACAGCCTTGGCCTGCTCGGGAGTGAATGAATGGCTGACGGCATGGCTTCCGTCGCGAAGGGTGGTATCGATTATCTTGATCTGTTTCTTTTCCATTGTTATTTACCCTCCAGCATACGCTTTGCAACGACCTCTGCGGATGCGATTGCGGCAGAGTTGATGATGTCGAGGTTTCCGGAATACTCGGGGAGGAAGTCCCCTGCTCCGCGGACCTGAACGATTACAGTTACCTTGTTGCCGTCAAAAATCGGCGGAACACGCAGAGAATAGCCGGGAACGTAGCGCTGAACATCCTTGACTATTGCGTTTATAGACTCGGTAATAGCCTTCTCGTCAGGATTCTTGACGATGGAGTATATAGTGTTCGTCATCATGAGGGGCGGTTCTGCGGGGTTGAGAATGATTATTGCCTTGGAAGAATCGGCACCTGCGACCTCTCTGAGGCCCTTTGCGGTCGTCTGGGTGAACTCGTCAATGTTTGCTCTCGTTCCGGGGCCTGCGCTCTTGGACGCAAGAGCCGCAACTATCTCGCAGTATTCCGTGTCGGCAACGCGGTTGATGGCGTATGCGATGGGAATTGTGGCCTGTGCGCCGCAGGTGACCATGTTGAAGTTGTCGGTGTCCATCTCAAGCAGCTTGTCGAGATTGACGCACGGTACGACGAACGGACCCACAGCAGCCGGCGTAAGGTCAAACACGACCTTGCCTGCAGCCTTGAGAACGGGTGCGCCGGCAAGATGTGCCTTTGCGCTCGTTGCATCAAAAACTATCTTGATCTCGGGATCGGCCGCAAGTGCCTCATAGCCGTCGATGGATGTTTTGTAGCCGAGATCGGCTGCTCTCTGAATGCCGGCGGACATTCTGCGGCCTGCCATCATGTGCATCTCGAGATATTTGCTCTTTCTGATCTTAAACATCAGGTCGGAGCCTATGTTGCCCGGCCCGATAATGCCTACTTTGATCTTGCCCTCGCTCATTATTTGTCCTCCATAATCATCAATTCATTCATGCGTCTGCGCGGACGAAATAGCTCTCCGGAGTCTCGATCTTTTCCTCGCGGGCTATATTCAGCAGCTTTTCGCGCAGATCATCAGGTATATCAATTCCGGAAACCCGGTTTTTCTCTCTGTTTGCAAACTCTATCTCGCCGGGATAGAAGACCTTCTTGCCCTCCGCCGCGGGAATAGAGTGAAGATAATCGATAAGGTTATCGACATCGTTTCTGAAATCGTCAAGAGGTCTGAACAGGTCAGGTCTCATGGCGAAGAACTGGTAGCTTACATTATTGGTCTTTCCGGGCTCAAGTGCAAGGCTTGAGATGCCGGAGCCGATGGCAGTTCCTGCGAGGCAGGCCGTCATAGCCTCTATCATGACGGCAATGCCGTAGCCCTTGTGGCCTCCGAAGGATGTGAGGAATTCCGCCTTATCGGGGTCGAGGGTCTCAATGCCGTCCTTGTCAACAGCCCATCCGGGCTGAAGAGCCTTATGTCTGTACTTATAGTCGTACAGCTTGCCCTGCGCGATTGTGCTGGTCGCAACATCGTACCAAAGGGCCTTATACTTGTTGCCCGGCGCCCATATGGCAACGGGGTTCGTGCCGAGGGCTATATCCTTTCCGCCGTACGGAACGACGAGCGGCTCGGTGTTGGAAATATTCATCGTGAACAGGTCGTTCTGACCTACCATCTCTGCCCAGTAACCGCCTGCACCGTAATGCCCGCCCGCACGGACGAGAACGCAGGCCATCCCGCTCTCAAGCGCTTTTTTTCTGCAGAGCTGGGCTGCTCTGTAGGAGGCAACGAGACCCATCGCATCGTTTCCGTCGATAACGGCAGTTGTCGGCGTTTCGCTAACGACGATAGGCTGGGCAGTGGGCTTTGTACCGCCGCTGCGAAGACGGTCGATATAGATAACCGTTCTGAGTATGCCGTGGCTGTCGCGCCCGCAGAGGTTTGCGTCAATGAGAGAATCGGCGGTAATATCCGCATCCTCTCTGCTCATGCCCTCGGACACATAAAGCTCGGATATGAGATCTCTTATTTTATCGGCGTAATACTTTGCCATTTCTCTACCTCCGTAATGGAAAATGGGTGTGAAAGAATTAACTTTTAAATTTGCACTAAATGCGCTGCCGCTAAAGTGAGCGGCAGCGCACTGTCAGTTACTTATTGCTCAGCAGACCTTTACTGCGCCGTCTTCAGTAACTCTGATGACTTCCATGCCCTTGAGCTTACCGAACTTCTCGATCTTATCGCCGATGTGGCCTATGCAGAGAGAAGCGTGGTGAGACGGGCCGGCAGTGGACCAGTTGCGGATGAACTTGCAGACATCCTCGCCGAAATATGCGCGGGTGGAGGTGTTGCCGTTCTGAGGAGTCCAGCCTTCCTGAGACTCGCCTTCTGCGTAAACGAGCTTGAAGTTGGCGTTTGCATCCTGCGTGACTGCAACGAGAGTGATGGGGCCGTGCTTGATGGAGAACTCAACGGAGACCTCCGTGCCTCTCTTACCGTGGCGAACGCCGAGGCCTCTGATCTTGGGCTTCTTGTCGCTGATACGGATATCGTGAGGTCCGTCATGGCCGACCATGAGGATATTCATGTTGTAGTCGCAGCTGTTGAACTCTGCGAAGGAACCGCCGCCGCCTATAGCGCTGGTCAGGTACATTGCAAGAGCGGTCTTCATGTCTGCCTCGCCGGCCATTGCGATGCCGGAGGTGGTCATTAGGGAGTTGCCGATGCACATGTTGGAGGCCGTGCGCTCATAGATGCTGTTGTTCTCGCCGAGGTAGTAGTATGCAAAGCCGGAGAGATTGTTGTTGTGGATGATCTTGTCAATACCGACGGAGACCTTTGCCGCCCACTCGATATCGGAATTGTCCGTATCCTTGGTGACGGCATCGTAGCTCTTGCCCATACGTTCGAAGGTGTTGTTGATCTGGTCGATCTTTGCCTTCAAATCCTCATCGGAGCACTTCTCGATGTAGTCAACCAACTCGCACATCTCAACAAAGCGGACATGAGTGCCGAATGCCTTGGTGATGGAGGTGGGGTCAAAGTTCATGTCGTACATACCCTCGTAGGTATGACCCATGTAACCGAAGATGGTTCCCTTGAATGCGCGGATAGCATTTGCCGCTGCGCACCAGCCCTCGACCTCTTTCTTCATGTAGTCGTCATATCTGAGAGCACCGAAGATCATGCCTGCGGGCGTTGCGCCGCAGCGCTCGAAAGCGTTCCATGCTTCTGCAAGAGGAGTAAGACCGCCGCTTGCAATCGTCTCAAAGATGTCGATTACCATCTTGCCGGAATAGTCCAGATTGGTCTGGGCGCCGACAATAACGAAGGGGCAGCCCGCGGCCAGAACGCCCTGAGCATATCTGCCGGATGCGACATAGGAGGTCTGCCATACGAACAGGAGGTCAATATCCTGCTTTCTGAATTCAAGACCCTCTCTATAGGAATCCTCGACTGTATCTACAAAGGGAGAACCGACAACAGTAACTCCGGTATCTTTCAACCAACCGACGAACTGCATTGCCTGATCCATAAGGCGCTCCTTGAGTCCCTTAAACTGGGGCCAGTACTCCTTATGGCCGCAAATCATTACGCCAACTCTTGCTTTTTCGCTGATACTGGTTTTCATTCTAAAGCCTTTCTATCACAGTCTGATTCGGGAGACTTGCTCCGGAAGCACTGCGATCGCAGTTAAAATTTTGCCCGCGCCGGCAAAACCGCAGGCGCGGGCAAATGCCGTTTAAATAAATTAGATCAAGTTATTACAGATCAAGCA
>DCGN01000145.1 GCA_002315275.1 Clostridiales bacterium UBA1777 | reverse complement strand
TTACGCAGCACCCCGTAGGGACGAGTTCAATTATGCATTGTGCATTGTGCATTATCAGCTCCGCACCCCTTTTCGTCCTCGGAGGGGGGGGATATCGGCAAAGGGGCTGAGATTGTCAAAAACATTTAATGTAAAAGTATAGCGGATGCGCTTGCATAATCGGTTTCAATATGTTACAATACTGACAATGGTATCATAATGACCAAAATCCACTTTTCGATAGGGGGGAATTATTAATATGGAGAAAAAAGCCAAGATCATAACGGTCGCAGGCAAGGGCGGCGTCGGCAAGACTTCTATCTGCGCTTCTATAGTAAGACATCTCGTTGAGGCGTACCCCGACAAGAAGATCCTCGCTATAGATGCCGATCCCGCAGTAGGCCTTTCCGTTGCTCTTGGCGTGGATGTAAAGCTGACGCTTGACGATATCCGCAACAGCATTGTGGACAGCGTCGAGAACGGTGACACCAAGGAAGCCCTCGAGCTTCTCAGCGAGGCCAGATTCAGAATATTCGACGCGCTCGTGGAGATGCCCGGCTTCGCATTTCTCGCGATAGGCCGCCCCGAGGCTTCGGGCTGCTATTGCAAGGTCAACTCCTACCTTAAGGAGGTCATCGGCATTCTGGCTAACTCCTTTGACTACGTCGTTATCGACGGCGAGGCCGGTATCGAGCAGATACAGCGCCGCGTCATGGAAAAGGTCACGCACCTTATCCTCGTTACCGACCAGTCCAAGAAGGGCGGCCAGGTCATCGCTACGATCAAAGGCGTGGCAGACGAGCTTATTTCCTACGACAAGATCGGCTGCATAGTCAACCGCTTGACCAACCCCGAGCTTAAGGATCTGATCGAAGCTCCCGGCGTCGAGATCCTTTCCTTCATCCCCGCAGACTCCGCTTTCGCCGCAAACGATATCAAGGGGCAGAGCGTTATGGAGCTGTCTGCGGATTCCGCTATGCTCAATGGAGTCAAGGAAGCACTCCAAAAAATAGAAATACTTTAAGAAGAGGTGTAACATTTGAAAGATCTTAAGCATCTGATTTACTTCGAAAAACTGCTTGAGAGCGCCGACAATGAGCTGGTAAAGCAGGCTCAGGACGAGGGCAATCTTGCCGTCGGATATACCTGCTTCCACATCCCCGAGGTCCTGCTCAACTGCGGCAACTGCTTCTCCGTCCGTCTCCGCGCTCCCAACACGGGTTCTATCGACATCGCAACCTACTACATGTCCAACTACACCTGCGAGTTCGCAAGAGCTCTCGTGGAGAGAGGCATCGAGGGCGGCTACCAGTTCCTCGACGCGATGATCGGCGTTGACGCCTGCTCCATGATGAACCGCGCTATGGAACACTTCGAGATCCTCGAGGTCAACTCCAAGCCCAACTTCTTCGTGACGCACTGCGACATGCCCTACAAGATCACCGACTATACCCTCGACTCCTACGTCAAGCAGATGCGCCTGCGCGTCCTTGACAGGCTCACCGAGGTCTACGGCGTTGACACTTCCGACGCCGCCATCCGCAAGGCCGTTGCCGAGCACAACGAGGTCTGCTCCATCATCTCCGAGATCCGCGAGATGCGCAAGGAAGCCAACCCCGTCATCACCGGCTACGAGTTCCACATCCTCAACCTCGTCACCTACTGCTGCCCGAAGGCTCTCATCCTGCCCAAGCTGCGTGAGACCCTGAAGGAGCTCAAGAAGAGAAAGGCCGACGAGAAGCCCGCCTTCCGCGCACGCGTCGCGATAGTCGGCTCCGAGATCGACGATCCCAACCTCACCAAGCTTATCGAAGGCTGCGGCGCTCTCGTCGTTTCCGACAGATACTGCTTCGGCTCCACTCCCGGCCGCGAGGTCATCGAGCTCACCGACGATGAGGACGCTCTCACTCAGATCTGCCGCCACTACATGGAGGTCTCCGAGTGCGCACGTTACATCGCCGACGAGAAGGTCATGCAGCGCCGCGAGACGGCTGACAAGCTCGCCAAGGAGTTCGGCGCAGAGGGCATCATCTACGAGCAGATGAAGTACTGCGACTACTGGGGCTTCGAGCGCGCTCTCGTCTCCCACATCATGTCCGAGGAGTACGGCTGGCCCGTCCTCTCTATCGACAGACTTTACAACAACGGCAACTCCGGCCAGCTGCGCACCCGCGTGCAGGCCTTTGTCGAGTCCCTTGAGATCAAGCGTATTCACAAAGAGGAGGGCAAAGAATAATGGCTAAGAAAGCAAAGGTACAGTACCCGAGCCCCAGCTTCTTTAAGGCTAAGGACAATATCAACTGGAAGGCTCAGTGGGAAAATCTGAAGGACTTCTGCGGCATCGCAGGCGAGCTCATCAAGGAGACCGACTGGGAGAAGTTCGGCAAGTCCCAGGCTGCAAGCGCAAAGGCATTCGTAGAGCGCGCAAAGGAAGAGTACGAGGCATTCATGGCATCCCCCAAGGATGAGAAGATCGATGCTATCGTCAACGGCGAGCGTCACCTCGGCCGTCTTTACCGCAAGGGCGCTATGGCTACCGTCCGCCGTGAGTGGCGCGGTGTCAAGGATACCGCTTATGACTTCTATGAGTGGGCCCGCATGTGGGGCATGCTCCTCGCTACCTTCTCCAAGGACCTCATCCCCGCCCTTAACGGCGCTCTCTACTACCGCTGGATGATCTCCTACTTCTGCTGCCACGGCTTCATGGACAAGAACATCATGGGTCTGCGCGGCTCCAACCTCCGCATGAGCCATGCTCTTATCTACGATGTGTTCCGTTACGTTGCAGAGAACCTCGTTCTCAACGCAAAGTGCGATGCCAAGAACGGCAACAGCGCAGAGCTCAACAAGAAGACCGTCCTGTTCGACGAGATGACCATGGGTCAGATCATGGCCGGCTTCCCCAACCTGTACGGCTTCCCCCACCAGCTGCTCGCTGTCTTCCTCGTTTCCGAGATAGACCAGCTCACCTGTGTGCCTTACATTGACGCTATCGAGTCCTACGGTCTGCCCGCAGACTGCTGCCCCGTTCCGTCCTCTGAGTGCGGCGCACTCGTTCTGGATGCTCTGCCTCACATGGGCAGCTGCTTCCTCTCCTCCTCCATGCCCTGCGACGGTTCCACCATGGCTTCCTCTTACTACAGCCGCCGCTTCCCCGATACCCCCGTATTCCACCTCTGCTTCCCCGTCCGTTACCTCGACGAGGAGACAGTTCAGTGCGGTGCCGACGATATCAAGGCCTGCATAAAGTTCATCGAAGACCTCACCGGCGAGACCTGGAACTGGGATGCTTACTTCACTCAGATGAAGCGTTTCAACCTCGAGACCAAGTACGAGCTGAACAAGTGGGAGGTCAACAAGAGCGCATATCCTCAGCTTCTCGGTCCCTGCTACGAGCTGTTCCGCAAGTGGANNACGAGATGGACGGCGGCGCCGATCCCCGCGTAATCAGCACCTGCGAGAAGGTCGACAAGCTCCTCATGAAGGCTTACGAGAACCGCGAGACCGCTTACCCCGCATACAAGATGAAGTACAGAGCGATCGTCTGGTCCTGCCCTGCTCACTACTATGCAAACTTCTCCAACTGGATCGCCAACTGCTGGGGCGTCAACGTCCTTGTCGAGATGGAATCCCTCAACTACACCAAGCCTCTTGAGACCGAGGACAAGGAAGAAGCTCTCCGCGACCTCGCCCGCCTCTACGAGCGCATGGTCATGCGCCGCCACACCAACGGCGGTTACCAGAACGTTGTCGACGAGCTGTGGAAGCAGTGCGAAGACTGGAACGCTCCTCTGGTCATCATGTACCAGAACGTCGCCTGCAAGAACATGGCTACCGTTCAGGGTATACTCGACGATCAGGGCCGTCAGCGCGGCTACAACCTCATCTGGGTCGAGCATGATCTTATGGACCCCCGTACCGTTTCCCGCCGCACCATGCGCGACAAGGTAAACGAGTATATGCGCACCGTTATGAAGGCAGAGCCTGTTGACCCGTCTCTCGTCGAGTTCGAGGACGAGGTGTGCATGTAAGACGAGTGCGGAGTTTGGAGTTTGGAGCTACTGTAATTCGTACTCCGTGCTTTGAACCGAGGCTCATCGCAAATTCTTAAATTTTCCCGGCTCCGCGGGGAAAAGCGGGGTCGGGCACGATAAAAAAGATAAATAAATTTGGAGGAAAACAAATGAAATA
>DCGN01000126.1:9308-14833 GCA_002315275.1 Clostridiales bacterium UBA1777 | reverse complement strand
TTGAGGAAAAGCCCAAGCAGCCCAAGAGCAATTACGCCGTTACGGGTCTGTATTTCTATCCCGCGGGCGTGAGCAAGCGCGCATGGGAGGTCAAGCCCTCCGCAAGAGGCGAGCTTGAGATCACGACGCTCAACCAGATGTATCTGGATGACGGGCTTCTCGATGTGCAGCTGCTTGGACGCGGCTGCACATGGCTCGACACCGGCACGGTGGACAGCCTCTATGAGGCCGCAGAATTCGTAAAGGTCATCGAGACGAGATCCGGCGTTCTCATATCAGCTCCCGAGGAGATCGCATACAACTCCGGTTGGATCACGAGGGACGAGCTCGTAAAGGCCGCAGAGAAATACGGCAAATCCGCCTACGGCCAGCACCTCAGAAATGTTGCCGAGGGCAAGCTCAGATATTGATCAAAAAGAGGAAACAGCATGAACTTTATAAAGACAAAGCTTGACGGCGTTTATATCATTGAGCCGAAGGTCTTCGGTGATCACAGAGGCTTCTTCATGGAGAGCTGGTCGGAGCGTGCTTTTGAGGCGGCCGGTCTGCACTATGATTTCGTGCAGGATAATCACTCTTCCTCCACCGTCAAGGGCACTCTCAGAGGTATCCATTTTCAGCGCGGCGACAAGGCTCAGGCCAAGCTCGTGCGCTGTGTGAGAGGATCCGTGCTTGATGTCGCCGTCGATCTTCGTCCCGCAAGTCCCACCTACAAGCAGTGGGTCGCGGTTGAGCTTTCCGAGGAAAACAAGCGCCAGTTCCTCATCCCCCGCGGCTTCGGCCACGGCTTCGTAACGCTGACGGACAATGTCGAATTCCTATACAAGGCTGACAATCCGTATGCTCCCGAGGCTGACGGCGGTATCCGTTGGAATGACCCCGACATCGGTGTTGATTGGGGCGTTGAAAACCCCATTCTCTCCGAGAAGGATACGAAGTCCCCGTTCCTAAAAGATGCAGTAACAGGATTTTAAGGAGAAATAAATATGAAATTACTTATTACCGGCGGCGCAGGCTTTATCGGAAGCAACTTTATATTCTTCCTTCGCCGCACCAAGCCCGACTGGGATCTCATCTGCGTTGACAAGCTCACCTACGCAGGCAACCTCGGCACCCTTGCCCCCGTTATGAATGACCCTCACTTCACCTTCATCAAGGCCGACATAGCCGACAGAACCGCGATATACGGCATATTCGAGCAGTATAAGCCCGATGCCGTTGTCAACTTCGCAGCCGAGAGCCATGTTGACCGTTCCATAGAAAATCCCGCCATCTTCCTCGAGACGAACGTAATGGGCACGCAGGTGCTGCTCGATGCCTGCCGTAAATTCGGCACGGCAAGATACCATCAGGTCTCAACCGATGAGGTCTACGGTGACCTTCCTCTTGACAGGCCCGATCTTTTCTTCACCGAGCAGACTCCTATCAAAACATCAAGCCCCTACTCCGCTTCCAAGGCTTCCGCCGACCTTCTGTGCAACGCATACCACAGAACCTACGGCATGCCCATCACAATTAGCCGCTGCTCCAACAACTACGGCCCGTATCAGTTCCCCGAGAAGCTCATCCCGCTGATGATAGCAAACTGCCTTGCCGATAAGCCTCTCCCCGTTTACGGTGACGGCCTCAACATTCGCGACTGGCTGTATGTTGACGATCACTGCGCCGCTATCACGCTCATCCTTGAGAAGGGCAGAATAGGCGAGGTATATAACATCGGCGGCCACAACGAGGTTGCCAATATAGACATCGTGCGCTATATTCTCCGCGCCCTTGACAAGCCCGAAAGCCTCATCACCTACGTCAGAGACAGAAAGGGTCACGACAGACGTTACGGTATCGACCCCGCATTTATCCATGCGGAGCTCGGCTGGCTGCCGGAGACCCGCTTTGCCGACGGTATTGAGAAGACCATCCGCTGGTATCTTGACAACAAGAGCTGGTGGGAAGAGATAGTCAACGGAGAGTATCAGAACTACTATGAGCGCATGTACGGCAACAGATAAGCCGAAAATCGAAATTCTCCTTGCGACGTATGACCCGAGGATGGACTGGCTCGCCGAGCTGCTCGACTCGCTTAACGCGCAAGCTTGGCCTAACCTCTTCCTCCGCGTCATTGATGACTGCTCTCCGCACCGTTCCGCCGGTGAAATAGAAGCTCTCATCCGCGAGAGGATAACCGCTTTCCCTTACGCATTTGAGCGCGCGGAGAAAAACCGCGGCTCAAACGCTGTCTTCGAAGAGCTCACAGGGCGCGCGGAGAGCGACTATGTTGCATACTGCGATCAGGATGACGTATGGCTCCCAGAAAAGCTTGAAACGCTCGTCTCCTCGGTGGAAAAAGAAGGCGCGCTCATGGCCTGCTCCGACATGTACGTTATCGACGGTGACGGAAACGAGCTTGCCGACAGCATAACAAAGCTTAGGCGGCACTTTGTGTTTCCAGACGGCTATGCGAAGGCTGCCGATCTGCTGTTTCACAATTTTTCCTCAGGCTGCACGATGCTCGTAAACACCGAGGCCGCAAAGGCTTCCCTGCCCTTCTGCCCGTACATGGTGTGCGACCAGCATGTGACGCTCTACTGTGCGGATCACGGCAAGGTCATCGCCGTGCGTGCCCCGCTTATCCGCTACAGAGTCCACGGCGGCAATCAGACAGGTGTTCTGAACGCCGTACACGACAAGCAGAGCTATTTCAAGGACAGGATAGAATCTCTCGGCAAACGATTCCGCTGGCTTGACGAAAGCTTTGATTTCTCAGATGACACCCGCTCCGTTCTGCGCGATGCGCTCATATGGATCGACGGGCGCGAAAGGAACTGGCAGCACAAAGGCGGCGCATCCGCGCTATGGAAATACCGCCGCTTCAGCCCGATAACCTCATCGTTCGAGCTGTTTGCTCCGTATATGCCCGAAAAGCTGTTCTCGTTCTTTGTAATGCTGGCGAAAAAGAACATAGTATAATAAGCGCAAAAATCCCGTATCTCATCGATACGGGATTTTTAGATATTTACTCTGTAAACGTCACATCAATGACCTTGTTCTTCTCTACTGTGATCGTGCCGACGATGCTCTCCGTGGCCTCTTCGGCTCCGCAAATATCGAGCGTCATGATAAATGCAAATGTCTCTGCATCGCCGTTTGCTTCACCTGCGCTGAACACGATGGAGCACGGCGTCATCGATATTCCGTTCTCATGCGCATTCATATCGTATAGGATGAGCGTGTAATTTTCCTTGAGTCTTTCGTAATAATCCTTGCTGCAAAGATCCTTGATGCAGGCATAGAACTCGTCCACATCCTTCTCGGTGGCGCTGCTGAATATTGCCTCGAAGGTCTCGTATCTGTCGGCATAGTTGGAGGTGTAGCACTTGATGAGAAAGTCCTCCTTCAGGTCATCGCTCTCCTTCGGGAACTTGCCCGCGCAGCCCGCGAGAGATATCATCGTTATGACGGCGAGCAGCATGCACACGGCAGCCTTGATCTGAGTTTTTATTTTTTTCATATTACATTTCGCCTTTCAGCTTATTATTTGCCTTCATATCTGAAGCGCGGGCCTTCCTCGCCCGTCTCGCCTGTTTTTGCATATCCCGCTCTGAACAGAACCTTCTGTGAGGCTTCATTGTCCGGCTCCGTCTCCGCTTCGACTCTGTTGATATACTCAAGAGACATCGCCCATGCCGAAACGCATCTGACCGTCTCCGTCATATATCCTCTGCCGCAGAATCCCTCGTGAAGGCCGTAGCCTATTTCGACAGTGCCGTCCTTACCGAGACCCTTGAAGCAGAAATCGCCGACTATAGTCCCGGGCTCGTCCTTAAGCTCCATATACCATACGGCGCTCCACATCCGCTCCTCCTCGGGCGCGCGCAAAACGCCCTCAAGCATCTCGGAATACGCCTTTTTCATTTCGGGGTCTGATTCTTTTTCGATGATGTCTATCATCATCTGTTCGCCTATCGGGTAAAGGACAAGTCTCTCGGTCTCAAGCTTCATGTGCGGCCTCTCGGATGTGCTTTCTATATCCGGTATTATAATAATTCATGTGCTTAAAGTCAACAGCAAGTATCCTGTGTGACGTTAAAGCATATCGGTGGGCTATATTTCGGCGGAAAAAGTTTGTCGAGCGTCAAAGCTCATGGTATAATATATAAAAAACGGAGGTTTTGATATGAACGAAACGATACGCTCTCTGTTTGAAAGAAAATCGATCCGCGTGTTTGACGGAAGCGAAATAACAGCCGAAGAGAAGGCGCTCATCCTGCACTCCGCCACGGAAGCACCGACGGCCGGCAATCAGCAGATGTACAGCATACTCGATATTACCTCGCAGGAGCTGAAGGACAGGCTTGCCGTCTCGTGCGATAATCAGCCGTTTATAGCCACGGCTCCGCTCGTGCTGATATTCTGCGCCGATATGCAGAAGTGGTTCGATGCTTTCACAGCGGCGGGCTGCGCGCCGAGAAAGCCCGGTGCGGGCGATCTTATGCTTGCGGAGGCGGATGCCGTTATTGCGGCTCAGAATGCCGTTGTTGCAGCGGAGAGCATGGGCATAGGCTCGTGCTACATCGGCGACATATTGGAGCGCTGTGAGGAGCACAGGAAGATGCTGACTCTGCCCGACTATGCCGTACCCGTGTGCATGCTTGTCTTCGGCCGTCCGACGAAGGCGCAGCTTGAGCGCAAAAAGCCCGCACGCCACAGCCTTGACGATATTGTGATGGAAAACGGCTATAAGCTCAAGGACGAGGCCGCCCTTCGGGAGATGTTCCGCGAGAAGGCCGCGGACAAGGGCTTTGACGCATGGATGCAGGCGTTCTGTGCGCGGAAGTACAATTCGGACTTTTCCCGCGAGATGAGCCGCAGCGCCGAAAAGTATCTCGAAAAATTCAAGGGCTGAGACTTCGGCCGCCGATTTGGGAATATCATTGCCGAATTCGCGGTATCCGCATATTGACAAGTCCTCTGTTTGGTGATAATATTCCATTTAAAGCTGCGATGGAGAACATCGCGGAACGGTACGCTCAGAGAGGGTGGCACTTCGGTGCGAGCCGCCCCGTCACCGCCCGCTTATATGACCGCTCCTGAGCCGGGAGGAGGAAATGCCTCCCCGGGTATACCCGTTACAGTATATAAGAGTTAAAATTCAAGGTGGAACCGTGCATTACGCACCCTTGGCTTATTGCCGAGGGTGTTTATTCTTTTTTTAGGAGGAAATTACATGAAGATCATTGACAAGCATGGCGTCGTTTCCGAGTGCCCCGCAGAGGAGGAGCTCCACGTTCTGCGCCACAGCGCAGCCCATATCATGGCTCAGGCTATCAAGCGCCTTTATCCCCAGGCCGATTTTGCTTACGGCCCCGCTACCGACAAGGGCTTCTACTACGATGTAGACCTCGGAGACACCAAGCTCTCCGATGACGATCTCAAGAAGATCGAAGACATGATGCGCAAGATAGTTAAGGAAAACCTTCCCTTCAAGGCCTTCGTTCTGCCCCGCGCAGAGGCTATCAAGCTCATGGAGG
>DCGN01000126.1:6099-9181 GCA_002315275.1 Clostridiales bacterium UBA1777 | reverse complement strand
ACCAAGGCGCTCAAGGCCTTCAAGGTCACTCAGCAGAGCGGCGCATACTGGAAGAACGACCAGAACAACAAGATGCTCACCCGTATAAACGGCATCGCCTTCCGCACCCAGCAGGAGCTTGAGGAGTACGAAAAGCTTCTCGAAGAGGCAAAGAGACGCGACCACCGCGTTCTCGGCCGCGAGCTCGGCCTGTTCACGTTCCGCGATGAGGCTCCCGGCTTCCCGTTCTACCTGCCCAACGGCATGGTGCTTCAGAACACACTCATCAACTACTGGCGCGAGGTTCACAAGAAGTGGGACTATCTCGAGATATCCACTCCTCAGATCATGAAGCGCACCCTTTGGGAGACCTCCGGTCACTGGGATCACTACAAGGACAACATGTACACCACCGTTATTGACGATGAGGACTTTGCGATAAAGCCCATGAACTGCCCCGGCAGCATCCTCGTATATGACACCGAGCCGCACTCCTATAAGGAGCTGCCTCTGCGCTACGGTGAGCTTGGCCGTGTCCACCGTCATGAGCTGTCCGGCGCTCTGCACGGCATGTTCCGTGTCCGCTGCTTCACGCAGGACGATGCGCACATCCTTCTCGCAAAGGATCAGATAAAGGACGAGGTCATCCGCATCGCCAAGCTGTTTGACGAGGTCTACGGTCTGTTCGGTCTGCCCTACACGATAGAGCTGTCCACGATGCCCGAGGATCACATCGGCTCCCGCGAGGATTGGGAGAAGGCTGAGAACGCCCTCGCAGACGCTATCACCAGCATCGGCAAGGAATACATCGTCAACCCCGGTGACGGCGCATTCTACGGCCCGAAGCTTGACTTCCATATTCAGGACTCTCTCGGCCGTACATGGCAGTGCGGTACCATCCAGCTTGACTATCAGCTCCCCGGCCGCTTCGACCTTGAGTACACCGGCGCAGACGGTGAGAAGCATTGCCCCGTCATGATCCACCGCGTCGTATTCGGCTCCGTAGAGCGCTTCATCGGCATCATCACCGAGCACTTTGCCGGCGCATTCCCGACATGGCTTGCCCCCGTGCAGGTCAAGGTCATGCCCATCACCGACAGAACCGCCGAGTATTCCAAGGAGATCAAGGCAAAGCTCGAAGCCGCCGGCATCCGCACGGAGCTCGATCTCAGAAACGAGAAGATCGGCTACAAGATCCGCGAGGCTCAGATGAAGAAGATCCCCTACATGCTCGTTATCGGCGACAAGGAAGCCGAAGCAGGCACAGTCGCAGTACGCACACGCACGGGTGTTGACCTCGGCGCCATGCCTCTCGCAGAGTTCCTTGCGAAGATCGGCGAAGAGATCGGCAAAAAGACCGTATAATCGACAAAATGCTCATGGGCGGCCTCTCTTTTGAGGCTCGCCCATGATTTTTTTGTATGCTTATCTCATTGTTATAATGATTGCCGCGTGGTATAATACATAACATTGAAATACCTTTTATCGGGAGGCGTAAATTCATGAGAAAAACTAAAATAGTCTGCACTATCGGCCCGGCAAGCGCAAGCCCCGAGATCTTCACACAGATGTGCAGGGCGGGTCTTAACGTGGCTCGTCTCAACTTCTCTCACGGCACTCACGAGGAGCATCAGCAGAAGATCGATATGATCAAAGCAGTCCGCAAGGAGCTCGGCCTCCCAATCGCGATCATGCTTGACACGAAGGGCCCCGAGTACAGAATAAAGACCTTTGCAAACAGCAAGATAACCCTCAAGGACGGCGATAAGTTCACATTCACCACGCGCGATATAGTAGGCGATGAGACGATAGTCTCCGTAAGCTACCCCGGTCTTGCGAACGACATCAAGGTCGGCGATACGATCCTCGTCAACAACGGGCTTGTCGTGTTCGTCGTTGATTCCGTTGACGGCACCGAGATACACTGCCATGTCACGGAGGGCGGCGAGCTTTCCAACAGAAAGAGCATGAGCTTTCCTAACAAGGTCCTCGCGCAGGAATACCTCAGCGAGCAGGATAAGCAGGACATTCTCTTCGGTATCAGAAACAGCGTTGACTTTGTCGCAGCCTCCTTCGTCTCCAGAAAAGAGGACGTGCTCGCGCTCAGAAAGTTCCTTGACGATAACGGCGGCGAGGATATCGAGATAATCTCCAAGATCGAGAACCAGTCCGGCATAGACAATGTAGAGGCTATCTGCGAGGCCTGCTCCGGTATCATGATAGGCAGAGGCGACCTCGGCGTTGAGGTCCCGTTCGCGGAGCTGCCCGCCATTCAGAAATACCTTATTACCACCTGCCGCATGCTCGGCAAGCGCGTTATCACCGCTACCGAGATGCTCGAGTCCATGATCGAGAAGCCGCGCCCGACGAGAGCCGAGATCTCCGACGTTGCAAATGCCGTTTATGACGGCACGAGCGCCGTTATGCTATCCGCCGAGTCCGCCGCCGGCAAGTACCCCGTCAAGACCGTGCAGACCATGGCGCAGATAGTTGAGGAAACCGAAAAGCACATTCCTTACGAGCATCTCTTCAGGACGAAGGAATTTGATATACGCAACAAGCGCGATGCCATCTCCCACAGCGCCTGCTGCATGGCGGTCGACACGGGCGCAAAGGCCATAGTCGTCAGCTCCTTCTCGGGGCTCACCGTCAGAATGGTGTCCCGCTTCAGATGCCCGATAGATATAATCGGTATGGCGACAAATGAACGCGTATTCTACAGGCTCGCTCTCTCATGGGGTGTTCTTCCGATCATGAGCGAGGAATATCCCTCCACGGATGTTCTCTTCTACCACGCTTTGCGTGCCGCCAAACGCGCGTTTGATCTCAAGCCCGGCGATAATGTGATCATGACGGGCGGTTCGCTCACGGGCGTATCCGGCAGCACGAACCTCATCAAGCTCGATGCCGTTACGGAAAGAACGTAATCAACAGGAGGCTTTATTATGGAGTTATCGATTTTGCATGCCATTCAAAGTATACGCACACCGTTTCTTGATTCGGTAATGGTCACGGTCTTTAACACCGTTGTCGGTTCAAAGGGTCAGCTCTGGGTCATGATCGGGCTGGTGCTGTTTGTCATTCCGAAAACGAGAAAATGCGG
>DCGN01000126.1:0-6010 GCA_002315275.1 Clostridiales bacterium UBA1777 | reverse complement strand
TGCGCTGTTGACGAGACTGTGGATATGATAGTGAGCAAGCCTTCAAGCTATTCATTCCCGTCAGTTCACAGCGCAATAGCTTTTGCAGCCGCGGGCGGCATCTTCTTCCATTACAGAAGAGCCGGAATTGCAGCTCTTGTGATCGCAGCGCTCGTAGGCTTCAGCAGAATGTATTTCTTTGTGCATTATCCGTCTGACGTTCTCGTCGGCGCTTTGATCGGCTTCCTCATCGCGTGGTTCGTGTACGCGCTGAGCAAGAAGTGCTTTATTATGCCGGATAAAACTTAAAATTGCACCCTCTGCACACCAAGGTGCAGAGGGCGTATTATTAATCACACCATATAAGTTGTCAGTGTTCCGAGGCCTTCTATCACTACATCGACCTTATCGCCGGGGACGAGCCATCTCTGCTCGCCTGCGGCTTTTTCAAGCTCTACTCCGCTCGGAGTGCCGGTAAAAATCAGGTCACCGGGCTCAAGGCGGATGTATTTGGAGACATAGCTCACGATCCTCTCGCAGGAGAATATCATCTCGTCGGTGTTGCCGTTCTGTCTGAGCTCGCCGTTCACATAGCTCTGTATCTTCCTGCCGCGGTATTTAAACTCGCTTGCGGGCGCGATATAAGGGCCGCAGGGGCCGAAGCCAGGCATCGACTTGCCGATGAGCCATTGGCCGGAGCGCTTTTGCGGCACGCGGCATGAGAAGTCATTTCCGCAGGTGTAGCCGAAGATGCATTCCCCTGCCTCCTCCTCGGATACGCCCCACGCTGTCCTTCCGATGACGGCAACAAGCTCCGCTTCATAGTCATAGCTGTATTCCCATGCGGGAAGCTCAACGCTTGCGCCGGCATAGGTGAGGGAATTGTCTACCTTGCAGAAGATGACCGGGTCGGCCTGAACGGCCTCCTTTGCACCCTCCGCATGGGCTCTGTAGTTGAGGCCTACGCACAAAAGCTTGCCGATCTTGTTCACAACGTTTGCAAACTCAACCTCGCCCTCAACGACGGGAAGCCCCTTGTTCAGAAAAGCCTTCAGCTCCTCATTGCCCTTGCCGGAGATGACCTCGTCCATCGTGAAGGCAAAGCCCGCGGCGGTAAGATCGCGTATGACACCGTTTTCCTCAACGCACAGGTGAACGCCGTTTTCTGCCTTGATATTGCAAAACCTCATAATGCTCATTCCTTATCCTTAAGAAGATTTTCGCCAACCCTGTATACATCGCCCGCGCCGACAGTAATAATAATATCGCCGGGTGCAGCGAGCTTTCTGAGCGCTTCCTCAAGCTCGCCGAAGGTCGCATAATATTCGGCATCGGGAATTTCCTCAACGAAGTCTCTGGATGAAATGCCGATCGTGTTCTTTTCCCTTGCGGCAAATATCTCCGCAAGCAGGAGCTTATCGGGGCGCTTGAGCTGAGCGACGAAATCGTCAAAGAGTGCCGCCGTGCGTGTGTAGGTGTGCGGCTGGAAGGCAACTATAACGCGGTTATAGTCCAGCATCTCGACCATATCGAGCATAGCCTTCAGCTCGCCGGGGTGGTGGGCATAGTCATCGTAAACGTCAACGCCGTCAAGCTTGCCCTTGAATTCAAACCGGCGGCATGCACCCGTGAAGCTCGCGAGGCCGTATTTTACGGCGGAGGGCTTGATGCCGAGGCAGATGCAGGCGGCTGTTGCGGCGAGAGCGTTCTTCACATTGTGTATCCCGGGCACATGAAGCGTGACCTCGGAAAAGACCTTGCCGCGGTAGACAACGTCAAAATGGGAGCTTGCACCGACAAACGAAAGGTTCTCTGCATGGACATCGGCTTTCTCGGAAAGGCCGAACGTCATAACGCGCCTCTTGATGCCCTCGAGCGTCTGCATGGTGTTGGCATCGTCCGCGCAGGCAACGACATAACCGTCCTCCGGGGTGCGCTCGGCAAACTCGCGGAAGGAATGCTCCACGTCCGCAAGATCCTTGAAGAAGTCAAGATGGTCAGCCTCGATGTTGAGGATAACGGCAACGGTCGGGTGGAAAGAGAGGAAGGAGTTATAGTACTCGCAGGACTCCATAACTATGGTGTTGCCCTTGCCCACTCTGTGGCCTGCGTTGAGCAGAGGAAGCGTACCGCCGATCATAACGGTCGGGTCTCTGTCAGCCGCCATGAGAATATGTGTGCACATGGAGGTAGTAGTCGTCTTACCGTGGGTGCCGGAGATGCAAAGCGCGTTATCGTAGTCCTTGGAGATAGCGCCCCAGGCCTGAGTTCTCTCGTATACGGGAATACCGCGTCTGTGAGCCTCGACTATCTCGGGGTTTTCGTCGTGAACGGCGGCCGTGCGGACGAGGAAGTCTATATCGTCGGTAATATTGGCGGCGTCATGGCCTATGCAGACCTTGATGCCCTTTTCTCTGAGCACGCCGACATTGTGGCTTTCGTTAGTATCGGAGCCGGTAATGGTTATGCCCATGCCGTTGAGAACGTCCGCCAGAGATGACATGGATACTCCACCGATACCGACGAGGTGACCCTTTCTGCCGGGGGAAAGAAAATTGCCGAATTCTATCATAAAAGCCTCCGAAAGAGATGTATGTTAAGTGATCGACTCTGCGCCGAAAATCCGTTAAAATCTATTTGCCCTATTGATGTTCATATTAACGGATGATAAAATACCTTTGATATTATAATACGGTGCGTGCGTCAATGCAAGTACGGAAATACAAAGCTTTTTTGCATTTTTTCGCGCGTTCCGAGCTTTGGAGCAGCAATAATGGCAGTGATCACTCCTCCTAAATATGTAAAGCAGATATTGAAGACTCTGCAGTCTCACGGGCATCTCGCATTCCTCGTCGGCGGCTGTGTCAGGGACATTATTCTCGGCAGGTGTCCGAACGATTGGGATATCTGTACGAGCGCCCTGCCCGAGGAGGTAATGGCCGTTTTCCCCGCTTCCGAGCCTACCGGCCTCGCCCACGGGACGGTCACGGTACACCTCGCATCTCACGCCGTTGAGGTGACGACCTTCCGCGCCGAGGCGGGCTATGCCGATCACCGTCACCCCGATGCCGTCAGCTTCGTCTGCGATCTGACTACCGATCTCAAGCGGCGGGACTTCACTATGAACGCCATCGCCCTTTCTCCCGACGGGCTTATGGTCGATCCGTTCGGCGGTATCGGCGACATTGAAAACAAGCTCGTCCGCTGTGTGGGTGAGCCTGCCGTGCGTTTTGAAGAAGACGCGCTGAGAATGCTCCGTGCGATGCGTTTTGCCGCCCGTCTCGGCTTTGAAATAGAACCGGGTACTATGTCGGCTATTCGCGAAAAGGCTCATCTGGCCGTATTTCTCGCCCCTGAGCGCATCCGCGAGGAGCTTGAAAAAACTATCCTTACCGGCAGGCCGCAGGCTGTTTTTGATATTATCGATGCCGGCTTGCTTGACGGTTATATACTCCGCCGCCCGAGCGCTGCCTTGAATGCGCCGCAGCTTGCGCTTCTGCCGAAAAATGCCGCCGTGCGCTGGACGGGGCTTGCGTATCTGATTGAAGAATACGAAGCCGCAGACTCCGCCGGGGAATTTCTATCCTCGCTCAGGCTTGACAGCAGAACCGTCCGCTGTGCATCCGATGCGGTGTCGATCATGCGCGCGGGCATCTCTGCCGATGCCGCAGATATGAAGCGGCTCCTGCGTGACTTCGGCGCAGACACCGTTACCTATGCCGCCGAATGTTCGGACGCGCTTATCGGCGGGAAATGCCGCAGGACGCTCAAGTCCGTTTTGAGAAGCGGAGAGTGCTTTTCCGTGAAGCATCTCGCCGTCACGGGAGACGATCTCATCTCCGTCGGCCTGCGAGGTCGGGCAGTCGGCGATATGCTCGCGTTCCTGCTCGATTACGTTATAGAGCATCCCGAAAACAACAAGCGGGAAATACTTCTCGATATTGCCCGCGGAACTGAGGAGAGCTGAAAACATGGATACATGGGAAGCGCTGAAAAATGAATGCTCCGGCTGCAGAGACTGCGTCCTCGGCGGCACAAGGCGCAGCCTCGTTTTCGGTGCAGGAAACGAGAACGCCGAGATAATGCTGATCGGCGAAGGGCCGGGCGAGCAGGAGGATCTGCAGGGTGAGCCGTTTGTCGGCCCGGCAGGCAAGCTCCTTGATATAATGCTCGAGCTTATTGACCTTGATAGGAGCAAGGTGTATATTGCCAACACCGTAAAATGCCGCCCTCCGATGAACCGCGACCCCGCCGATGAGGAGCGCGAGAGCTGCCGCAAATGGCTTGACAGACAGATCGGGCTCGTTGACCCGAAGATCATCCTCTGCCTCGGCCGTATCGCCGCAAAGGACATTATCGACCGGGATTTCCGCATCACGAAGGAACACGGTCAATGGTTCGATATTGACGGAAGAAGAGTCATTGCGACCTATCACCCCTCCGCCCTGCTTCGGGATGAGAGCAAGCGGCCCGAGGCGTTTATGGACATGCGTGCGTTAAGACGCGAGATAAAACGCATCTGCGAAAGAACATACTAAGAGGCACCTATGATTGAATTCAAAACGGTCACGCTGAAGGATAAGCCCTGGGTGGATGAGATAGTCTTCTCCGAGGCAAGCCGCAGCGCCGACTATAATTTCGGCAACATCTATATCTGGGACAAGCACTACCGCCAGCTCATCTGCCGCTTAGGCGACAGGATGCTCACTAAGCTGAGATATGACGGCAAGCCCACATTTGTCTTCCCGATAGGAACCGGCCCGCTCGCTCCCGCGATAGAAGCTCTGCGCGAGTTTGCCGCCTTCAAGGGATATCCGTTCTGTCTGCGCGGCATCACAGAGGCGCACAAGGCCATGCTTGATGCGGAATACCCCGGCAGGTTCGAGTACACCGAGGACAACGATTGCGCGGACTATGTATACGCCGCAGAGAAGCTCTCTACCTACTCCGGCAAAGCGCTTCATGGGAAGAAGAACCATTGCAACCGCTTCGAGGCAGAGCATGACTGGCGCTTTCTCCCGCTCGAGAGATCTCTTATCCCCGCCTGCATGGACATGCTGGCAGTATGGCAGGAGGAAAACTCCGAGCGCCTCGACAAGAGCATAGTCCTTGAGCACGACGCGATAGTGCGTGCGTTTGCCGCCTTCGAAAAGCTTGAGCTTGAGGGCGGAGTGCTGTATTCCGGAGATAAGATCCTCGGCTTCTCGATAGGCGAGATGATATCCGAGGATACGTTCAACGTTCATTTTGAAAAAGCCGAGGGCAGCATCAACGGTGCGTATCCGATGGTGTGCCGCGAGCTGACAAGGCTGATGATGCAGAAGCACCCCGCGCTCAGATACATGAACCGCGAGGATGACATGGGGCTTGACGCGCTGAGGCAGTCAAAGCTCTCGTATAAGCCCGAGTTTCTGATAAAGAAATACACCGCGAGGTGGATAGATGAATGATTTTACCGTAAGGCAATATACCGCCGCCGACGTGCCTGCTCTCGCCGCCCTTTGGCAGCGCACCTTCGGGGACAGCGCAGAGCTGACTGATGCGTTCTACAGGCTTCTGCCCGATATGGGTGTCGGCTTTGCCGCAGTCAGCGGAGATAAGCTTGTCGGCGAGGCGCATCTGATAACCGACCTTGAGCTCATCTCCGGCGGTGTCAGAAAAGGACTCGCCTACCTCTACGCCGTTGCGGTTGACGAAAGCTGCCGCGGAAACGGGATCGGCGCCGCACTCGTCAGCTCCGCCGAGATATACGCGCGCGAAAACGGCTTTATTTTCTGCACCGAGCCCGCCGAGCCGGGCCTTTACGCTTGGTATGCGCGCATCTCCGGCCTGAAGCATGAGCTCTGCCGCGGCAAGATGACTATTCCCGCCGCTGAGGGAAGGCTGAGCCGTATCTCTGCCGCAGATTATCTATCCCGCCGCGATGCCATTGTCGGCAGAAGGGACACTGTCCGCGCAGGTAGCGCCGCGATGGAATTCGAGGAGTCTGTCTGCCGCATTTACGGCGGCGGGCTGTACGCCTCCGACGAGG
>DCGN01000001.1 GCA_002315275.1 Clostridiales bacterium UBA1777 | reverse complement strand
TGCTTGTGGACGGAATGGACACCTCTGACGAGAGCAAGCTGCTTGACATCAGAGGCACGGTCGGCATGGTATTTCAGAATCCCGACAACCAGATTGTTGCAAATGTTGTTGAGGACGATGTGGCCTTTGCTCCCGAAAACCTCGGTGTGCCCCCGGAGGAGATACGCAGGAGAGTCGATAACGCGCTCAGGCTTGTCGGAATGTACGACCAGCGCCTGCATGCGCCGCATCTTCTCTCAGGCGGGCAGAAGCAGCGCGTTGCGATAGCGGGCGTTATTGCGATGGAGCCGAAGGTCATCGTGCTTGACGAGCCCACAGCAATGCTTGATCCTCAGGGCAGAGCGGAGGTCATCGGAACGGTCACCCGCCTTTGCCGCGAAAACGGCATGACTGTCATCCTCATCACTCATCACATGGAGGAGTGTGTCGGGGCGGACAGGCTTGTCATCATGTCAAACGGATTCGTCGTGGCTGACGGTACACCCGCAAAGGTCTTTTCGGACGTGGAGCTTATGGAGCGCGAGGGACTTACCGTTCCCGAGACGACAAAGCTCATGCATGAGCTGAACGGGCAGGGCTTTTCGCTCCCGCTCGATGCGCTGTCCTTTGAGGACTGTGCCTCCGCAATTATTAACGGCAAAGCGAAAAACGACATAGAATAAAACTTTTTCGGAGCATTATTATGGCAGAGATCAGAGTGGAAGACCTGCGCCATGTTTACAGCGCGGGCACTCCATTTGAAAAAATCGCAATCGAAAATATAAATATCGTGATACCGCACGGTCAGCTCGTGGGTATTATCGGCCGCACAGGCTCCGGAAAGAGTACGTTTATCCAGCATCTCAACGGCCTTCTCAAGCCGACCGAGGGACGCGTCCTTTGCGACGGGCAGGATATCAACGCCGATAAGCATTCCCGCAAGGCCGTCAAGGCCAAGGTCGGACTTGTGTTCCAGTACCCGGAGTATCAGCTCTTTGAGGAGACGGTGTATAAGGATATCGCCTTCGGCCCGAAGAATATGAAGCTTGACGATGCCCAGATAGATATCCGCGTGCGCGAGGCGGCGAGATTCGCCGGAGTGGACGAGGAGCTTTTCGAGCGCTCTCCGCTTGAGCTTTCCGGCGGACAGAAGCGTAGGATAGCCATAGCGGGCGTTATCGCAATGCGTCCGGGCGTGCTCGTGCTCGATGAGCCGACTGCGGGTCTTGACCCTCAGGGCTGCAGACAGCTGCTTGATAACATCCTCAGCTATAAGACGGAGACGGGCGCGACCGTTATAATAGTCAGCCACAGCATGGAGGACACCGCGAGACTTGCCGAGCGCATAATCGTGTTCGATCACGGCACTGTCGCGATGGACGGTGCTCCCGACGAGGTATTTGCCGATCCCGACAAGCTCACGCAGCTCGGCCTTTCCGTGCCGCAGGCGACGCGGCTTGCGATGGAGCTTAAAAAGCAGGGCCTTGCGCTTGAGGGCTCGATCTATACGCATGAACAGCTTCGGTCTGCCGTGTTGAGAGCAAGGGAGGCGGGCCTATGCTGAGAGACGTTACACTCGGCCAGTACTTCCCCGGAAACAGCGTCATCCACAGACTTGACGCAAGAACGAAGATACTGCTTGTTATTATCTTTATTGTATCCGTCTTCCAGGCAAACGGATGGATATCCTATGCGCTGTGCATCGCCGCTGTCGCGGGGAGCATATGGGCATCGAAGATTAAGCCGAAGACGGTGTTCAAGGGGCTCAAGCCGATGATATTTATCATCGCGCTCACGGCCGCGCTCAACATATTCTATACCGACGGCGAGCCGATATTCTGGGTCATCACCGTGGAGGGCATCGTAAAAGCCGTGCAGATGACGCTCAGAATAACTTTGCTCATCACCGGAACCGTCATGCTCACATACACCACAAGCCCCATGGCATTGACGGACGGCCTCGAGATCATGCTCGACCCGCTCAAGAAGATCAAGGTGCCCGTGCATGAGATGACCATCATGATGAGCATGGCTCTGAGATTCGTGCCTACGCTTATAGAGGAGACGGACAAGATAATGTCCGCTCAGAAGGCGAGAGGCGCTGACTTTGAAACGGGCACGCTCATAGAGAGAGCAAAAGCGCTTTTGCCGGTGCTCGTGCCGCTGTTTGTCTCGTCCTTCAGAAGGGCTGACGAGCTTGCCGTTGCGATGGAGAGCCGCTGTTATCACGGCGGAGAGGGCAGAACGCGCATGAAGCAGCTGCATATGGCGCGCAACGATTACGTCGCGCTCATCGTCGGGACAGTATTTCTTGCGGCGCTCATAGTCATGAAGAGGTTTGCAATATGAGAAATATTGCACTCAGACTGAAATATGACGGCAGCAGCTACCACGGCTGGCAGATACAGAAAAACGATGTGACCGTTGCACAAACGCTTGAGGCCGCGCTTTCGAGAGTCTGCAAGGAGGACATCAGAGTCGTCGGCTGCGGAAGGACGGACGCGGGAGTCCACGCGCTTCGCTACTGCGCAAATTTCCATACGGAGTGTACCATTCCCACGGAGCGCCTGCCGCTCGCCGTGAACGCGCAGCTGCCGGGAGATATCGCCGTTGAAGAGGCAGCAGAGGTCGAGGACGGGTTTAACGCCATCGGCTCATGTATAAAAAAAGAATATATCTATAAAATATTAAACAGCAAAATAAGAGATCCGTTTCTTGAAAAGCGCGTGTGCTTCTATCCGCAGAGGCTCGACGTGGACTTGATGAAAAGAGCCGCTTCCGCATTCGTCGGAACGCATGATTTCAAGGCTGTCCGCAGCGAGGGCACGCAGACGAAGACGACTGTCAGAACAGTCTATTGGTGCAGCGTCGAAAAAGAGGGGGATATCATCACAATATACATCTGCGCGAACGGATTCCTCTATAATATGTGCCGCGCAATGGTCGGAACAATGGTGTACGCTTCCTACGGGAAGCTCATTCCCGAGGATATCCCGATGCTTCTCGAGAAGGGTGACCGCCGCCTGACCGGGCCGACGATGCCGCCGCAGGGGCTTTACCTCAACCGAGTATGGTATGAGGGGGCTGCGGGCGAGATGTTCCTGCACGATTGATCAAATTCAAAACCAATGCCGCGAGGCGGCAAATACATACAAAGGATGATCTGCCGAATGAAAATTATAATCGATATTATTCTGCTTTTCATAATCGCGCTCTGCACATGGGGCGGCTACAAGAAGGGCCTTGTGGGCGGTATCTGCGCCCTGCTGGTCATAATTATATCGCTTTTCGGAGGAAGCCTGCTCTCCTCCGCATATGCGGGAGAGGTCATCCCTGCAATGGAGCCTTTTGTTGAGGGCTATATAGATTCAGGCTCCAACAGAAAGGAAATACTCACGAGGATCGGCTTCGGCGATTCCGATAAATCCCTCGAGGATATCCTCGCGGAGGATCCCTCCCTTAAGTATGACTATGCCTATGAGTGCATGCAGTTCGTCGGCTTCTACGAGGACAGAGCAGAGGAGCTTGCCGACGGCGCCGTCTCCCTTGCGGACAGCAAGGATATCCCGATGACGGATGCCGTTATCGAAACACTCTGCAACACCATGTCCTATGTCGCGGGGCTGATGCTGGCATTTCTGATGATACTTATCATCCTCGTCGCGATAGGCAATGTGTTCAACCTCTCGATGCGCCTGCCGAACATGGAAAATCTCGACGAGATAGGCGGAGCGGCGATAGGCTTTATCAAGGGCATGGTATACTGTGTCCTTCTCAGCTGGGTGCTCAGCTTCTTCGGCCTTATCATCGGCAAGGAAACGCTTGAGAACACCGTGCTTGCGAGATTCTTCCTCGCCTTCAGATTCATCACGAACAGTCTGCTCTGATGATATCCAAGCGCCGTGCGGCGTATAGTATTAGTAGTTTTTTATCAAAATAGGAGCAAAATATGCAGACAACCATGTGTTCCCGCTGCGGGAAAAATGTCGCTATAGTATTTATAACAAAGGTTGAGAACGGCGTTGCCAAGAACGAAGGCCTCTGCCTCAAGTGCGCCCGCGAGATGCACATCAAGCCGATAGACGATGCCATATCCAAGCTCGGCATTTCCGACGATGACCTTGAGAATATCTCGGGCGAGATGATGAACGCCATGAACGGCATTGAGGATCTCATCCCGAGCGATGAGGACGATGCCGGCGAGGATGACGGCAAGACGGCTACGTTCCCGTTCCTCAGCAGACTTTTCGGCGGCCCGCAGGGTCAGGGCAATCCGCCCGTAAACAATATTCCGCCGAAGCAGGACGGAAAGGACAATTCCTCCCGCCCGTCAAAGCGCAAGTTTCTTGACAGCTATTGCATCAATCTCACGGCCCGCGCCAAAGAGGGCAAGCTCGATGCGATGATAGGCCGCAGGGAGGAGCTTGAGCGCGTAATTCAGATTCTCAACCGCCGTCAGAAGAATAACCCCTGCCTTATCGGCGAGCCCGGCGTCGGCAAGACGGCTATCGCCGAGGGTCTTGCAAGACAGATCGCCGCAGGAGATGTGCCGTATAAGCTCAGAGATAAGCAGGTGTTTCTGCTTGACCTCACCGCGCTTGTGGCGGGCACGCAGTTCCGCGGCCAGTTTGAAAGCCGCATGAAGGGTCTCATAGAGGAGATCCGCAAAGAGGGAAATATCATCCTCGTTATTGACGAGGTGCACAACATAGTCGGCGCGGGCGATGCTGAGGGCAGCATGAATGCCGCTAATATTCTCAAGCCCGCCCTCTCCAGAGGCGAGATACAGGTCATCGGCGCGACGACCTTCGCCGAGTACCGCAAGCACATCGAAAAGGATTCCGCGCTTGAGCGCCGCTTCCAGCCCGTCACCGTCAATGAGCCGTCCATAGATGACAGCTTCGAGATACTCAAGGGTATAGCCCATTATTATGAGCAGTTTCATTCCGTGCGTATTTCTCCGGAAATCTGCCGGATGGCGGTCGTTCTGAGCGAGAGATACATCACCGACCGCTTCCTGCCCGACAAGGCCATTGACCTTATCGACGAGGCCTGCTCCGACGTGAACCTCAAGGATCCCGACATCAGGCGCAGAATGGAGGCCGAGAGAGACCTTGAGAACATCCGCTTCGAGCGCGAGGCGCTTATGAGCGCCGATGCTCCCGACGGAAAAGAGCTGACTGACGAGATGCTCGACCAACGCTACGAGCGCATTGCACAGCTTCGCAGCAAGGAGATCCAGCTCGGCAACGAGCTTGACGTGCTCAAGGCAAAGCCGCTGCCCGCGCTTACCGTTGATAACCTCGCAAGGGTCATCGAGCTTTGGACGAAGATTCCCGCATCCACGGTAAAGGCCAATGAGCTTGAGCGCCTTGCAGGGCTCAATGAGCGCCTCAAAATGCACATCGTAGGTCAGGATGAGGCGGTCGATGCCGTGTGCTCCGCAATAAAGCGCAACAGAGTAGGCCTGCAGACAAAGCGCAAGCCCGTGAGCTTTATCTTTGCGGGAGGCACGGGCGTCGGCAAGACAGAGCTTGTGAAGCGCCTTGCTCAGGATATGTTCGATAATCCCGAGTCTCTCATCAGACTTGATATGTCCGAGTTCATGGAGAAGTTCTCCGTTTCCCGGATTATCGGCTCACCTCCGGGCTATGTGGGCTACGATGAGGCGGGTCAGCTCACTGAGAAGATACGCCGCAGACCCTACAGCGTTGTTCTCTTCGATGAGATAGAAAAGGCTCACCCCGACGTGATGAACATTCTGCTTCAGATACTTGATGACGGCAGGATCACCGATGCGCAGGGCAGAACGGTAAACTTTGAAAATACGATAATCATCATGACCACGAACGCGGGCAGCAACTCCAAGAGCGGCGGTGTCGGCTTCGGAGGCTCGCTCAGCGATATGAGCCGCGAGCGCACGATGAAGGCTCTCAACGAATTCCTTCGCCCGGAGTTTATCAACCGTGTTGATGAGGTCATCTGCTTCAAGCAGCTGTCCGAGGACAACTTCAGAGCGATAGCCGTTATCGTGCTCAACGAGCTCAAGGCCGTGATGGATACGCGCGGCATGGCTCTCATCTGGGATGACAAGGTGCTTGATTACCTCGTCAGGATCGCATACTCTGTCACCTACGGAGCAAGAAACCTCCGCAGAACGATCCAGAAGGAGATTGAGGATGTCATTGCTCAGCGCATGATAGAACTCAGAGGCGTAAACTGCTCAAGCATCACTCTCTCAGAGGCTGACGGAAAGATAGTAGTAACCAATTCCTGACTTCGAAGGCTGGAAAACGCCACATAAGAAAAGGAGAAAATCATGGGTGCTGTAGAAATAATTCTCGGCGATATCACAAAGCAGAAGGTCGACGCTATAGTCAATGCCGCGAACTGCTCGCTTCTGGGCGGCGGCGGAGTTGACGGAGCGATACACAGAGCGGCAGGCCCTCAGCTCCTTGCCGAATGCAGAACGCTCCACGGCTGCGAGACCGGCAAGGCCAAGATAACTCTCGGCTATAACCTCCCTGCGGCTCACGTTATTCACACTCCCGGCCCGATATGGCACGGGGGAAGCTTCGGCGAGCCCGCCATGCTCGAATCCTGCTACCGCTCATGCCTCAGACTTGCGGTGGAAAACGGGTGCAGGACAGTTGATTTCCCGTCCATCAGCACGGGTGTTTACAGCTTCCCGATTGATAAAGCCGCAAAGATCGCAATAAGCACGATCCTCGACGTTATGGCAAAGGAGCCCTCGCTTGAGCGCGTGCGCATGGTATGCTTTGACTCGAGAACACAGGATTACTATCAGAAGGCGCTTGATGAGGAGAGAAGCAGATGAAGCGTTGGGTGCTTAAACTGCAGTATAACGCGCCCGTTGTGCTGACATTTGCGTTGGTAGCTTTCGGCGCGCTGCTGCTCGGCAGGTTCACGGGCGGATGGACAACGACGCACCTTTTCTCCGTCTACCGCTCATCGCTCAGAGACGTACTTACATATCCGCGGTTTTTCCTGCACGTGCTCGGCCATGCGGACTATACGCACTATATCAATAATATGATGATGGTGCTCGTTGTCGGCCCTCCGCTTGAGGAACGCTACGGCAGCCGCAGCCTGTTCTGCGCGATATTGCTGACGGCGCTCGTCTCCGGGCTCGTACAGTGGCTCTTTTTCCCGGGAACGGCGCTTCTCGGCGCGTCGGGCATCGTGTTCATGATGATAGTGATGTCATCACTCGCGGGCATGAAAAACGGCTGTATCCCGATAACGCTTATCCTCGTGCTTGTTCTGTACATAGGAGGAGAAATAGTCGACGGCGTTGTGCTCAAGGATAATATTTCTCAGATCACGCACATTATCGGCGGCATATGCGGCGCTGTACTCGGAATAGCCTTAAGGAGCGGAAAATGAAAAGCTTGCTTATCAGCGCGTGCCTCATCGGGCGAGACTGCAAATACAGCGGAGGGAATAACGCCCTTGACGCGGAAACACTCTCGGCACTTCGCGAGAAATACGAGCTCATTCCCGTCTGCCCTGAGGCGGACGGCGGCCTGCCTACTCCACGCGATCCGAGCGAGAGAGTCGGTGGCAGAGTAATGTCAATCACAGGCAGGGACGTGACCGCGCAGTATAAAAAAGGCGCTGAAATTGCGCTTCAATCAGCGAAGGAAAACGGCTGTGAGGAGGCTCTGCTGAAGGAAAAAAGCCCCTCTTGCGGAGCGGGAGAAATATATGACGGTACGTTTTCAATGCGCCTTATCCCGGGAGACGGCGTGACAGCCGAGCTTCTTAAGGCAAACGGGATAAAGGTGATCGGAGAGAGCGGAATCAAGGAATTGATAGGTTGACGATAATTGTGTCGACATAATATATCGGGCGGAAACGTTTTAAAGGTTTGCGCCCGGTTTGATTTTGAAGAGAGAAACACATTATGAGAGAAGAGATCATCCGCAGAACGGAGCAATTTCTGAGAGAGAAGCTCGCCCCTATGGAGCAATATGAGGATATCGGCCGGAGGGCGATGGATTACAGAATAGAGCACTCCCTCCGCGTTGCCAATATCGGCAGAGAGATAGCCTTACGGGAGGGCTTTGACGAGGAAAAATGCGTTGTTGCCTGTATTCTGCATGATGTCGGCTATGCAATAAAGTATACCGAGCGTGAGGATTTCAGGAACCACGGGCGCTACGGCGCCGAGATAGCCCGCCCGTTTCTTTCGGAGCTCGGCTATTCCGAGCTTGAAGTTGCCGAGATGTGCTATGGCATTGCCATTCATGTCGATGACAAAGCCGATTTCGAAGGCGAACGCACGCCCCTTGCCTTGACCGTCGGTGACGCGGATAATATCGACAGGCTTGACGTGTACAGACTGTACGAGAACCTGCATTTCAAGGATTATGTAAACTTATCTATCAAAGATCAGAAGGCATACTGCGATAAGCACCTTGCCGGACTGACAAGGCTGAGGGCTATGGAGTTCGGCACGGTGACTGCTACAGAGTTGTGGAGAGAGAAGATAGACTACCGACTCGGATTTATCGGGAAGCTCAATGCGCAGATAGAAAACAGCAGTATTGATAAGCTTTTGAGGTGAAAACATGATAACAGAGTATAATAACGGAGCGGAGCTTGTGGAGAGATACGCAGAGTTTCTCGACACGAACAAGTATCTGACGGCCTTCTTCCATATTGACGGGAAGTTAGTGACAGAGATAACCGAAAAGAACTACGCTTATTCTGCCGAGAACGGAGGAAAGCGCTTGCTGACCATGCGGGCAGACCCGTTTTCCGTCTTGCTTTTCGGTGACGGAGAGCTTATTCCCGAGCTTTTTAATTTCATGTATGAGCGCGGGTGCGTAATAGACCATATTCTTTGTGACGATGCTGTCGGCGCAGCGCTGACAGACTATATGAAGCATCGGCGCGGGCTTGAGCTTATCAAGGCGCTCGGAATGGACTTTATGGAATGCCGCGAGAAAACAGCGCCGACCGATCCCTATGTCGAGACTGCGACGGAGGCGGATCTGGAGGAGATCGCCTATTGTATGCAGCATTTTCTCGTTGACTGCGGCTTGACAGAAAGCTTAGACAAGGAGCAGATCAGACGGAATATAGGCAAATACAGAATAATCAGGGCGGACGGAAGAATAGTCGCTACTGCGGCGCTTACAGCGGAGACGGAGACTTCCATGAAAATCGTCAGCGTATATACGCGTGACGAGTACAGAGGCAAAGGCTACGCGAGAAAGGCCGTCAACGCAGTCAAGAATGAGATATTGGACAAGGGCTATATCGCAACGCTGAATGTCGATCAGAAAAACCCGATATCGTATCATCTGTACCTTTCGCTCGGCTTTAAGAAACTGTTTTCGCAGGGAGAGTACCGCTTCAAATGATAAGAGAAATAGACGGGCACCTCTCGCTCGTGCCGTATTATCCGGCATATGATATCACGCTTCCGTGGTATCAGGATCGGGACATCTGCCGCCAGTGCGATAACCGCGACACGCCGTACGATCTTGAGCTTCTCAGGAATATGTATGAGTATCTCTGCGAGCGGGGAGACTGCTTTTACATCGCATATGACGGCGTGCCCGTCGGTGACATCACGCTTAAAAATGACGGCGAGATATGCATAGTCGTAAGCCACGCGTGGCAGAACAGACATCTCGGAAGAAGAGCTGTCGGCGAAATAATTAAGCTTGCTCGCGAGAAGGGCATGACGGAGCTTACGGCGACGATCTACCCGTTCAATCACCAGAGCAGAAAAATGTTTGCCTCCGTGGGCTTTGAAGAAAAAGAACCCGAGAATTTTGTGCTGAAAGTTTGAGGAAATACCGTGACTGAGAAAACCGCAGTTGTTGAGAAATTCGATTTAAAGGACTTTGCGAAGCTCGTTGAGACAGAGCAGGCGTACCTGAAGGATATCGGCGAGGAGCCTATGGAAAAGGATGCGCAGGATAGGCTCCGCGAGGCGATCGCGGCAGGCAGGATAGTATTCTTCGCCGCAAAGGCAGAGGGCGAGCTTGTCGGTATGTGCAGCATAGTGACGGCGTTTTCGACCTTCGCTTGCAGAGATAACGCTGTTCTGGAGGATTTCTACGTTGCTCCCGAGTACAGAAAAAAGGGCGTGGCGAGACTCCTCATTAATGCCGCCGCAGAGTATTGCGGGGAGATAGGCGCGTCGGGAATAACGGCCTGCTGCGCTCCGTGCGATGAAAAAATGTATAATTCCCTCGGCTTTGATATAAAGCTGGGAAGCGAATTCGTAATGCCGCTTGATTAATAACAAAAGGCTCCGTCGATTTCTCGACGGAGCTTTTCAATGCTCATGGTGTTATTTGATTATCCGTTCTCCGCAGCTGGGGCATTGGACCGTGCCCTCGGAGAGAGAGAAGCCGCATTTGGGACAGCGCATTATTTTTGTGCGCCGTTTGCTCATAACGAGAAGGAATACAATCAGGCCGGCGAGCAGGAAGAATGCTACGGCAAGCAGGAAAAGAAAGCTGCTGTGGCTTTCTTCTTTTTCGGACTTCGCCGAGGAAGCATCGCTGCCGTTTATATCGCTGCCTCCGTCGCCCTTGTCAGCCTGAGACGGTGATGCGGTAGCGGTCGGCGTAATGACGGGTGTCGGCACTGCCGCGGTGTATGTAACGGCGGCGGCATCGGAGTATTTGACCTCGCTGCTGCGCCCGTCCTTAGTGGCCGTAACGCTCACGCTGTAGTACATGGTGCCTTCTGTCTGCGGCACGGTGAAGGATGCGGAGGTTGCGCCCGCAACGGGGGACATGGATGACACGTCGTTTATCGGGGAGCTGAACCACTGATACTTCATCTCGGCATCGCTCGCGGCGGTTGAAACGGATAGCACGGCGCTCTCGCCTACGGTGTAGCTTCCGCTCTTGGGCTGATCAACGATCACCGGAGCATCGGGCGCGGGTTTATTTACATGGATTATCGCGCTGCTCGACTTTGCGGTAGCATCGCCTGCACCCTTGAATACGCACTGAATACGCCAGCCGTCTATCGAATACGGAATGTTCCTGAGCTCGAGAGTGTCGGTATCCGCGCCTGAGATAACGAGGCCGGGGAAATGAGCAGCGGCTTCGTCGGCATCATACTCAGTCTCGCCGGATGGATCCGAGATGACCCAGTTCATCTCTTTGGCGTTGTCGCAGTAGCTGATAAAATATGCGGTATCGCCCTCGTTCACAGTCTCGCTTGAGGGTTCCTTCGTTATCTCAAGCTCTGCCGGCTCCTCGGTGGGGATTACTCCACCCCAGGGGGATCCGCCGCCGACATTTATGACGATGTCGTACTCCTTTGCGGAATTGCCGCGCTGTACGCGAACCACGAACTCAAACGTGCCCTCTTCAATGGGGACTCCGCTTATTAGCGGCGTGCCCCAGCCTATCGCGCGCGTGCATATAAGGCCTGCGGGCAGATCGCCCTCGATTATGCTGACGTCTCTCGCATAGCCTGAGCCGGCAAAGTTCCATAGGACCACCTCTCCGACGGAGAAGTCCTTTGTTATGTCGGGCTCGTCCGAAAAAGCGGACGCGCTGACCGTCATGAGCGATATTGTCATGACAAAGATTATTATAACAGAAAGAAGTTTTTTCATTACTGATGCTCCATAAAATGCCGATTATTTTTTCGTGTTTTTGCTTTGTGCATTGTCGCCGAACGGACGGCCGCAGTTCGGGCAGAAGTACGGGGTGGACTCATCGGGATCGCTTTCCCAGCCGCAGCTCGGACAGCGGATGACCTCGTCATCGTACTTGCCCTTGCCGGTCGCGGTGACTATGATCGCCGTGCCGACACAGACAACGATAACGCCGACACCGATTATAACAAAGATAAACCACGGCGTGCTTTTTTTGACTGAGCCGCTCTTTTCGCCGGAAGAGCTTCCGCTGTTATCTCCGCCGGCCGTGCCGCTGCTTTCATCGGATGCGGGAGCGGCGCTCTCGGCGGGGGGCGCAGTCTGAACGGGAGCGGGCTCCGGAGCCGCAGAGGGAGTGGATTCGGGGGCTTTAGTGTAAGTTACCTCAACAAGGCTTGAGCGCACGGCATCGCTTTTCACACCGTCCTTCGAGGCAAACACATCTACGCAGTAATAAAGCGTGCCCTCGGTCTGCGGGGGAGTGAAGGATGCGGAAACAGCTCCGCTGACGGCTTTTAAGTTATCCTTGCTGTTTTCATCGCAGGAATACCACTGATATGTAAGAGTGCAGCCCGTTTCCGCGGAGGCGGTTACGGAGAGCGTAACGCCGCTGCCGATTTCGGCTGTTGCCGCGGCGGGCTGATTGGATATCTTCGGAGAAGCGGGCTTTGCGGAATTGACGTGGATGACCGCTCCGTTGGAATAGAGGAGCGAGCCGTCATTTCCGGTGAACTTGCACTCCACGGCCCACCCGTTCAGCGAAGCGGGAATGTTGGACAGAACGAGCGTATCGGTATCCGTGCCCTCGACCTTGAGACCCTTGAAATAGTCAGCCGCATCTGCAGCGGGTACGGTATTAGTGGTGTCTGCGCTGACAAGGCGCCAGACAAAAGCCTTGCAGTTATCGGCCCTTGAGATGAATTTAGCGCTGCCGCCCTCATCTACCGTCTCGCCCGTGGGATTCTTGGTGATGGCGGGCTTGCCGTCGGTGACCTTAACGGTGATATTTACAATATAGGAGGCGGAGGTATCGGTCGTGATCTGAACTGTAGCGTCGAATGCTCCGGCTTCGGTGGGCGTACCGCTTAATATAGAGGCCGTGCCGCTGTAAGTGAGTGACATTCCGGAGGGGAGCTTACCGGATGCAACCGACAGCGCAGTTACGTTACCGACGGTGGACGTATCAAACTGCCAGTTGGTCGCGGTTGAGATGGTGAGCGAGGTCGAGTTGTCGGCATAAGCGCCGGCTGACAGCCCTATGCTCAGGCATATGAGCATGACCGACAGAAGAAATATTGATATCTGCTTCTTTTTCATGTTTCCTCCTTTTCCTTCATAAGAGAATTCAACCCCGAGAGATGACAATAAAACAGTTTACATAAATATATACATATTGCATTATAACATAGTTATTTCAAAATTCCACTATTAAAATCAAAAAAACATAATAAAATACGGCATATCATGCAAATAACTATATGTAAACAATAATATGTTAATTATAATATGTATATTAAAATATGTTAATTAAAGTATGTAAACTATAATATGCAAATAATACTATGTTAACAGTGATATGTAAATTAAAATATGTAAACAAAAAATGATCACGGCGCGTATTGCATGAGAATACGGAAAATGCTATTATATAGGCAATATCATGATATCTTGGGGAGAGAGGGTGAGGCCATGAAAAAAACATTTCTATATGCGCTCAAGCACAGTCTTCCGATAATGATAGGCTTTTTCCCGCTTGGTGTGGCTTACGGTATATTGATGGAGAGCGCGGGGTATAACGCGCTTTGGTCGGGCCTATGCGGTGTGTGCGTTTTTGCGGGTTCTTTGCAGTTTTTGATGGTAAGCTTTTTTACGGGCGGCATTTCGCTTGCCGATATCATTCTGCTTTCGCTTTTGCTCAACAGCAGGCATATTTTTTACGGTATCAGCTTTATTGAGAGATTCAGAAAATACGGCTTCGGAGCGCGGCTGTTCCTAATATACTCGCTTGTGGACGAGACGTATTCTCTTCACTGCTCATATCAGCAGGAGGAGGGAGTAAATGAAAAATGGGCGTTTATCTTTACGGCGGCACTCGTGCTTACATACTGGGTCGGCTTTTCGGTGCTCGGCGGCCTCGTGGGCAGCCTTATCACATTTAACACGCAGGGAATTGATTTCTCGCTGACGATCCTGTTTGCCGTTATTCTAATTGATCAGCTCAGAAGCAGCAGAGATGTATTTCCCGCATGTGCTGCGGCGGTTACATCGGTCGCATGCCTTCTGCTCTTCGGGTCGGACGGGTTCATCCTCCCGTCGCTCGTCATGTCCTCTGTGATAATTGTGATGGTAGGCAAGATTAAGGGGAGGTTTGAAGCTGCATGAATATTGATGTAGGAAGAAGCCTTTTGATCATTGCCGTATGCGCCGTGTGCACATTCGCGGAGAGAGCGCTGCCGTTTGCCGTGTTCAGAGACAAAGAAGTCCCGTCCGCTATCAGATATCTCGGAAAAGCCCTTCCGATGGCTGTTATGACAACGCTTGTCGTCTATTGTTTGAGGAATGTATCGTTTTTATCCGTGGGGGATTATCTCCCGGAGGTTATCAGCCTTGCGTTTGCCTCCGGACTGTATCTGTGGAGAAAAAACAGTTTTCTGAGCATTCTGGTGGGAACCGCGTGCTATATGATATTGATCCAGAAAGTGTTTATATAACGGGGGGCAGAGATGGAGATCGTAATTGTCATCACGGAGCTTATAGGAACGGCCGCTTTTGCCGTTTCGGGAGCGGTCGTCGGCATAAAAAAGAACATGGATATTTTCGGCGTGGCCGTGCTCGGCCTGACGGCTGCCTGCGGAGGCGGTCTGATAAGAGATATCATATTGGGCAAGCTCCCGCCGGTGATGTTCTCGAAGCCCGTATATGCGCTCATTGCCGTCGCGGTTTCGCTTGCGGTCTTCCTTGGCGTATACAGAAGAAAAGAGCTGTGGTCGGGCAGAGCCTTTAACAGAACGATGCTCATAGCAGACGCTGCGGGACTCGGCGTTTTCACGGCCTCCGGAATGATCGCCTGCATTCAGGCGGGCTACGGAAGCAACGCGTTTTTCACGATATTCCTCGGCGTTCTGACGGGCGTCGGCGGAGGCCTTATGCGCGATATCATGGCGGAGAATCCGCCGTATATATTCGTGAGGCACGTTTATGCCTGCGCTTCTCTTATCGGCGCTGTCGTGTCATACATACTCTGGCGTGCAACCGGCAATACGGTGACGATGTTTATAGGAGCGGGAATCATCGTAATAGTGCGCTTTCTGGCGGCACATTTTGAGTGGAGCCTCCCGAAAATCAGAAGATGAGTTAGACAAAATAAGGCAATGTGTCGCAATGAAGCAAAAAATGTTAGGCTATCGATAAACATTTTGTAAGAAATTTGACAATTAACAGTTGAATTTCGTGCCGCTTCATGTTAAAATACAGTAAATGATAAACGTAGATGAATGCGCTGCGTTTTCAGTTTTGAAGAAAATTATTTTAGAAAGGAATTTACACATGGACGAACAGTATAAGGCCCTATTTACCCCTTGGAAAGTTGGCAATGTGGAAATTAAGAACCGCATAGTCCAGTGCTCCATGGGCGGCACCTCCCTCTTCGGTTGGCTCGAGCCTAACCACTTCGATAAGGAGGCAGCTTACTTCCTGCTTAACAGAGCGCAGGATGGCGTTGGCCTGATCCTCCCCGGCATGCAGTGCGTGCGTGACACCATGGGTATCCCCGGCAGAAAGTGGCTGTATCAGAACGATCAGATGTTCAAGCAGCTCAAGCCCTACGTTGAAGAGTTCCATAAGACCGGCGCAAAGCTCTTCATTCAGCTGGCAGCAGGCTTCGGCCGCTCCATGGCTATCAACGGCTGGATGACCGTCCTTGCTAAGAACGACATTCTCAACAAGCTGGCCAGCCCCATCGTTGACGTTCAGTATGCATGCGCATCCGCTTCCGAGACTCCTAACCGTTGGTCCGAGGATGTCACCTCCCGTGCAATGACGGTCGATGAGATCCACGAGATGGTTGAGGCTTTCGGTAAGACCGCAAAGCGTCTGAGAGAAGCCGGCGTTGACGGCGTTGAGATCCACGCTGTTCACGAAGGTTACCTCCTTGACCAGTTCACTATGGAGAACTGGAACTGGCGTAAAGACCAGTACGGCGGCTCTTTCGAGAACCGTTTCCGCTTCCCTGTTGAAGTCGTTCAGGCTATCAAGCGCGAAGCCGGCGCAGACTACCCCGTATCCCTCCGTTACTCCGTCGTCTCCAAGACCAAGACTTGGGGCAAGGGCGCAATGCCTTACGAGACCGACTTCGTCGAGTGGGGCCGCGATATGGCAGAGTCCGAAAAGGCTATCAAGTACCTTGCTGACGCAGGCTACGATATGTTCAACTGCGACAACGGTACCTACGATGCATGGTACTGGGCACATCCGCCTCAGTACATGCCCGACAACTGCAACCTCGAGTATGTTGAGCACATCAAGAAGTTCACCGATAAGCCCTGCGTATGCGCAGGCCGTATGACTCCTGAGAAGGCAGCAGAAGAGATCGCTGCCGGCAGACTTGATGCAGTTGCTATCGCACGTCAGAACCTCGTTGACCATGACTGGATCCACAAGATCCTCGAGGGCCGCCAGGATGAGATCAAGCCCTGCATCCGCTGCCACAACGGTTGCTTCAACTTCTCCAAGTTCAAGGGCACCCCGAACCTCCAGGCTCTTGATGACTCCCTGCACCTTGCACGCTGCGCTCTGAACCCCACCACCATGCAGCATGACAAGTATAAGATCGTTCCCACCAAGAAGCCCAAGAAGGTCGCTATCATCGGCGGCGGCGTCGGTGGTATGGAGTCCGCTCTCGTTCTGAAGCAGCGCGGCCACAAGCCCGTTATCTTCGAAAAGGGCGACAAGCTCGGCGGTCTGTTCCTCACTGCTTCCGCTATGACCTTCAAAGAGAACGACAAGAAGCTCCTTGAGTGGTACAGAGCAGAGCTGAAGAGACAGGGCATCGAAGTTCACCTCAACACTGAGGTTACCGACCTTGGTATGATGCGCGGCTACGACGAGATTATCGTTGCAACCGGTTCCGTCGTCAGAACCATGCCTCTCATCCCCGGCTTCGATAAGTGCGTTACCTTCACCGACCTCCTCGTCAACAGAGTTGCTGATGATGAGAAGATCAAGAAGATCGTCTTCTTCGGCGGCGGCCAGTCCTCCTGCGAGTCCGCATACGATATGCTCCTCAACTTCGGTAAGGAGCCCATCATCGTAGAGTACGCAAACGACCTGGTTGCAGCTCAGGCTACCTGCCTTGCTAACACCTCCTTCCTGCGTGACGCTATGGAATACCACAAGGTTCCCACCTACCTCAACTCCACCATCACCAACATCGGCGACAAGACCGTCACCATCAAGGGCAAGGATGGCAAGATCACTGAGGTCGAGTATGACATGATCGTTAACGGCATCGGCTTTGTTCCTGCTCCTCTCGGCGGCAAGGACAACAAGGCAAAGAATGTTCACAGAGTCGGCGACTGCGTTGCTATCGGCAACCTGCGTACCGTTATCTGGAGAGCATGGGATGTCTGCATGAAGATCTGATCTTCTGAAAAACATCATATAAAACAAACGCGGCTGTGGTCGAAAGACCACAGCCGTTTTTGCGGTTATAAAAAAGGTTCGGTTCAAAAAGCTTATCCGAGCTTTGCTATCTCGCCGCAAAGTGCCTCATAGAATCTGCCGATATGCAGGCCGTCAATAAAGCGGTGGTTTACGTCGAGCGTCATGTTCAGCATGAGAGAGTTGCTGCGCGTTTGATATTTGCCCCATGTGACCCGCGGGACGGAGTCGTCTGCATTGAAATCGCGCTCGGTGACAAAGCCGGTCATCGGCACCCACGGAACACAGGAGAGATAGATTAGCCCGTCGCACTCCCCGGAAGCATCAAGGAAGCAGGTCTGCGCTTCGCTTTTCTGCTTTGCCTTGCGGCAGAATTCAAGAATGTCATCGTCAGCGGGCATCGTCACAATATGAAAAGCGTCAGCGCCCTTGTGAAGATCCGTAAAGCTCGGGTCGCGCTTCTCATAGCGGATCACCTTGCCGCCGTCAATGCCATAGAGAAAGGCGTCGGTGCTGTTAAAGGCTTTTGTAACGAGCCATGTGAGAGCATAGTAAAAGGATGCTCCCTCGCGCTTTGTATACTCGCGAAGCTTGGTCACATCGAGCTCAAAGCTGATGCTGTAGAACGGGTTGGACAGCGTGCTGAAAAATTCAAACTGCTCCCGTCTCGGCCAGCTTTCATAGTCTATCTCTTTCATATACCCTCCAAAGAAAACATAATACAGTTTACATAATGATATATACAATAGACCCGGGCAAGCTGTCCGGGCCTTGATTTCAGCTGATTTTCAGCGTTTCCCAAAGAGAAGTGATGTAGCTGAGAAGATCGGAATCGAGGCTTCTGTATGCGTACTCGTTGTAAAGCACGCTGAAGTCTTCAATCTCGGGGTAGAGAACGCTCATCGCATACTCGCCGAGATCCTCGCGATACTGCTCGCTGTCATATACGAGGGAGTTGGGGGAAGCGTAGTAGATATACTCCGCGTTTGCGATTGCGGGCTCCTCGGAGAGCATATAGTTGATGAATATCTCCGCAAGCTCCTTATCCTGGCAGCAGGAGGGGATGCACATCGCGTCTACGAAGTAGTTGGTCCTCTCGGGGTAGTAGAAGCGCAGGTCAACGCCGTCCGCTTGATTGTCGAGCATCGTGAAGTAATCTCCTGCGTAGTAGGCGGCGATCGCGCCCTCGCCGGACTCCATCATGTTATAGATCTCGTCCATAACGTAGCTCTTTACGAGCGGGCGCTGTGCCTTCAGCTCCTCAAGCGCACGTTCCCATTCGGCGTGATCGGCAGTATTTACGCTGATGCCGAGCTTGTACTGCGCCGTGCCGAAGCCGTCTCGGGAGTTGTTGAACTGCAGTATCTCGCCGGAGTATTTCTCGTTCCACATCAGATCCCAATCGGTCGCATCGGCTTCGTCAACGACGTTGGCATTGTAGATGATACCGACAACGCCGTATGTGTACGGCACAGTGTACTCATCGTTCGGATCATAGTAGAGCCCGCGGAAGCTGTCGGAGATGTACTGATAATTCGGAATATTGCTGTAGTCAAGGGGAAGAAGCATATCCTCTTCCTTGAGACGGGATATCATATAGTCGGACGGGATTATAACATCAAAGCTTACGGCACCAGAGGAGAGCTTCGCGTACATATCCTCGTTGCTTGCGAAGGTAGTGTAGTTAACCTTGACCTTTTGGCCGTATTCCGCCTCGTACCACTCCTCGAAGGCATCAATGGTGTCGAGAGAGTCATCGGAACCGTCGGAGATGTATTCACCCCAGTTGTAAACGTTCAGCACTCTCACATCGGAGCCCGTGCGGACGAATACGAACACGCATATGGCGGTGATCGCGGCGATGATACCGTAGATGGCTATCTTTGTGCCGCGGCTGCGCTCCGTGTGCTTTGCGCCCTGCTTCCCGCTGTCGGTATCGACGAGGTTGGAGAGGATCAGAAGCGCGAGGATGACAAAGAAGATTATCGTTGCCAAAGCGTACATCTTCGGCGTGACCGTCTTCTTGGTCATGTTGTAGATGCGGATGGGCAGAGTTTCAAAGCCGTTTCCGGCGGTGAAGTAGCTTATTACGAAGTCATCGAGCGAGAGCGTGAACGCCATGATCATGCCGGTGATAACGCCGGGGAGTATCTCGGGAATCTCCACCTTGAGAAAAGCGCGGAGAGGTGTGCAGCCGAGATCCATTGCGGCCTCGGGGAGTGACTTGTCCATCTGCTGCAGCTTGGGCAGAACCTGAAGGATTACATACGGCAGGCAGAAGGTGACGTGTGCAATAAGCATCGTGACAAAGTTGAGGCTCGTTGCCGCGCCGAAGAGCTTGCCGACAAAGACGAACATCAGCATCAGCGAAATACCGGTGATGATATCGGGGTTGATCATCGGGATATTTGTCACGCTGTCCATGGCTGTGCGCATGAAGCGGCTGCGGAGCTTGTTTATGCCGACAGCGGCGGCCGTACCCATAACGGTAGAAATAGCGGCAGCTGAGAGGGCAAGAAGAAGCGTGTTGCTGACTGCGCGGAGAGTTTCCGCGTCCTTAAACAGCTCTCTGTACCAATCGAGCGAGAAACCCGAGAAAACGGAGAGGCTCTTGGAGGAGTTGAACGAGAAGACGAGGAGAATGGCTATCGGCGCGAAGAGGAAGATCATTATGAGCGCCGTGTAGATCTTTGAAGCTTTTTTCATATCTGCGCCCTCCTCATACAGCCGCGCGCTTGGTGGTGAGACGCTGCATCAGCGCCATGCACACAAGCAGGATGACCATCAGCACAAAGGCTATGGCCGCGGCAAAATGGAGATCGTTTGCGACGTACTGGCTCTCGATAGCGTCTCCTATGAGATAGAACTTGCCGTTGCCGAGCTTCTGGGAGATATAGAAGGTGCTGATCGAAGGGATGAGCACCATTGTGATACCGGAGATAACTCCGGGAAGACTGAGCGGCCATATGACTCTGCGCAATACTCCTGCACCGTCACAGCCGAGATCCTTAGCGGCCTCAATGAGGCGGATATCCATCTTTGCCATAACAGAGTATATCGGCAGGATCATGTACGGGAAATAGTCGTACACCATACCGATGACGACGGCGGTCTCCGTGCCGATGATGTGGATACGGCCGAGGCCGAGAAGACCGAGAAAACCGTTGATGATGCCGGTGTCCTGCAGAATGGTCATCCATGCGTAGGTGCGGATCAGGAAGTTCATCCACATGGGGATCATGATGAGCGTCAGCATGATTTTCTGCGCTTTTTCACTGGAGCGGGCCATGATGTAGGCCGTGGGGTAGCCCAGAAGCAGGCATACAACGGTGGGGATCACCGCCAGCTTCAAGGAGCGCAGAAAGATCAGCAGATAGGTGCGGACTTCCGCCCCGTTCACCTCGCTCTTCGCGGTGAAGAAGCGGGTGATGTTCT
>DCGN01000014.1:12940-17216 GCA_002315275.1 Clostridiales bacterium UBA1777 | reverse complement strand
TAGTTTGGATAGGCAGCAAAAATGTTGATCTCGGAGTAATGCAGGTCGGCGACATCACAGCATACATAACCTATACCACGGTAATCGTTGAAGGCTTTCTGATGCTTGCCATGGTGAGCATCATTCTTCCGAGAGCGGCCGTTGCTGCTGACAGAATAAAAGAAGTTCTCGACGCGGACCTGACCCTGAACGATCCCGAAGCCCCTGCGGATGACAGGCTGTCTGACGCAAAAGGTGAAATAAACTTTGACCGTGTGAGCTTCACTTACCCCGGCGCAGAGCTTCCGTCTCTTGAGGATATAAGCTTTTCTGCCTCGCCGGGAACTACCACCGCAATTATCGGCGCAACCGGAAGCGGGAAATCGACTCTGCTCGATCTTATTCTTCGCTTTTACGACGTTACTTCCGGTTCAATAAAGATAGACGGTATTGACATCAGAGACATTTCGCAAAGCAAGCTGCATTCATTGATCGGTTATGTGCCTCAAAAGGGTCAACTGTTCTCCGGCAACATCGAATCAAATCTCAAATACGCCGGAGACGTAAGCGAGGAGGAGATGAAGCTTGCCGTTGATATCGCTCAGGCAGGTTTTATTGAAGAGCTTGAAGGCGGGTATGAATACTCCGTTGCTCAGGGCGGCAGCAACGTTTCTGGCGGACAGCGGCAAAGGATCTCCATTGCCCGTGCAATAGCCAAGAAGCCTCCTATTTTGCTTTTTGACGATTCTTTTTCAGCTCTTGATTACAAGACAGACCTTGCGCTCAGAAAAGCTTTAAAGGCAAATTCGGGTGATGCATGTGTTCTGATCGTTGCCCAGCGTATATCCACGATCCTCCACGCCGATAAGATAATCGTACTCGAAAACGGAAAGACTGTCGGCGTAGGCACACATGAATCGCTGATGCGAAGCTGCCCCACATACATAGAGATAGCAGGATCACAGCTATCCGAAGAAGAGCTCATCAAGGAAGGCGGTGATATCAATGGCTGAAAACCGCTCCGCTAAAAAACACGGCCCCGGCGTGCCTCCCGAAAAGGCAAAGGACTTTAAGGGCTCGATGAGAAAGCTTCTCAAGTACGCCGCGTCATATAAGCTTTCACTCATACTCATTATGCTGCTGTCCGGCGCAGCAACGGTTCTGTCCGTAATCGGGCCGAAGATACTCGGCAATGCCACTACAGAGCTTTATAACGGTCTGTCCGCAAAGCTCGCGGGGACAGGCGGAATAGACTTCACGCGTATCTACGAGATACTCTCATGGCTCATACTCCTTTATACGGCATCGGCCTTGTTTTCATTTGTTGAGTCATGGCTTACAACTCAGATCTCGCAGAATCTGTGTTATAAGCTCAGGAAGGACATTTCCGAAAAGATAAACCGCATACCTCTCGCTTACTATGAAAAACGTCAGATCGGCGATACACTTTCGAGGATAACGAATGACGTTGACACTCTCGGTTCTTCGCTCACGCAGGCCGCGTCTCAGATAATATCCTCCGTTTTCACGCTCATCGGAGTGCTTGTCATGATGCTCAGTATATCTCCTCTTATGACATGCATCAGCCTCGGCTCGCTCCCCGTTTCAGGTATTCTGATAGCGATCGTCGTAAAGCTATCTCAGAAGTATTTTGTTCAGAATCAGGAATATCTCGGCAAAATTGACGGTCAGATAGAAGAGACCTTCTCCGGGCACAACATCGTAAAAGCGTTTAATCGCGAAAATACAGAGCGGGAAAACTTCGGCAAGCTTAACGAGAAGCTCTATGAGGCCGGATGGAAGAGTTCGTTTCTCTCGGGTCTGATGCACCCGGTTATGTCGCTTGTCGGAAACCTCGGATATCTTCTTGTCGCAGTCATCGGCGCATCTCTTGCCGCCGCCGGTTCTATTCTTATCGGAGACATCGTCGCATTCATCCAGTATGTCAAGAAATTCAATCAGCCCATAACTCAGGTAGCCCGCATAAGCTCCACAATCCAGTCTATGGCCGCCGCGTCCGAAAGAGTGTTTGAATTTCTCGCCCTCGATGAGGAGAATAACAACGCTCTCCCCTCCGCGACTTCAGCGGATATCTCTGGTCAGGTTAGCTTCGACCACGTAAGCTTTGGGTATCTGAAGGACACTCCCGTTATCCACGATTTCAGCTGTGAGGTCAAGCCGGGTCAGATGGTAGCAATAGTCGGGCCTACCGGCGCAGGCAAGACAACGATGGTCAAGCTTTTGATGCGCTTCTACGACGTTGACAGCGGCAGTATTTCGCTTGACGGGCACAATGTTCGCGATTTTGCCCGCTCAGACCTGCGGGAATGCTTCGGAATGGTTTTGCAGGACACATGGTTATTCCATGACACGATCATGGAAAATATCCGCTACGGCCGTTTGGATTCCACAGACGAGGAAGTTATCGCCGCTGCAAAGGCAGCTTACGCCGACAACTTTATCCGCGCACTTCCCGACGGATACAATATGGTCTTGAACGAGGATGCCTCCAATGTATCTCAGGGACAGAAGCAGCTGCTGACCATAGCAAGAGCGATCCTCGCGGATAACAAGATACTGATCCTCGATGAGGCGACCTCCTCCGTTGACACCCGCACAGAGCTTCTCATTCAGAACGCCATGGCAAATCTGATGAAGGGCAGAACCTCCTTCGTCATAGCCCACAGACTTTCAACCATAAAGGGTGCGGATAACATTCTCGTAATGAAGTCCGGCGATATCGTTGAACAGGGAACTCATGAGGAGCTTCTCTCCGCGAACGGCTTCTATGCAGAGCTTTATCACTCGCAGTTTGAAGATATCGGTTAAAATTTAAGAGCTCAGGTAAAAAGCCTGAGCTCTTATCATATCATTTTCGTTTTACTTCTCGCAATCAAGGATTATCTTGCAGATATTCTCGCCGTTGAGCATCATGCTGATAGCCTTTTCCGCATCGCTGAGAGTGAGACGGTCGGTCACCATTCTGTCAAGATGGAGCTCCTTCCAGTTATCCTCAACAAAGCGCACGCCCTCTTCGAAGTCCTCCTGAGAATAGAGGCGGTTGCCGACAAGCGTGATCTCTTTAAAGGAGACCTTGCCGAGAACGAACTGATAGGCATCGCCGGACAGATTAAGCGAGAGAAGCTTACCGCCGCAGCGGCAAAGGTCAGGCATCTGAAGTGCGCATGCGGGTGCACCGGAGGTGTCGTAAACGATATCAAAGCCGCTTCCGTCGGTAACCTCACGCATAAGCTCCATTGCATCCTTCTGCATGGGATTAATGGTCTCGATGCCCATAGACTCTACAAACTGACGGCGTGGCTCGTTTATCTCTGAAATAATAACACGCTCTGCGCCTGCGGCCTTTGCAAAGATCGCAATGTACAGACCTACGGTTGCTCCGCCGGAGATGAATATCTTGTCGCCCTTCTGAACCTTGGAATTTACCATGACGTGCGCACCGACTGCGAACGGCTCGCCGAGGATTGCAACATCGTCGGGAGTTTCATCGCGAACTGCAACGAGCTTGTCTACTGCAACGGTGGTGTATTCCTCATAGCCGCCGTTGGTGTGTATGCCGAGAAGCTTCAAATTCTCGCATACCCATGGAATACCGCGCCTGCAGGCGGAGCATTTTCCGCAGGAGATTATCGGGTTCATAAGGACTCTCTGTCCAACCTTGAATTTACCGTCATAGCCTTCGGGCAGGGACTCGATCGTACCGAGGATCTCATGGCCGAGGACAACGGGAACGGTAGCCGTCATGTGTTTGCCTTTATAAACGGTGATGTCGCTGCCGCAGACACCTGCGTACTTGATCTTGATAAGCGCTTCATTCTCTGCAGGCACGGGCTTGGGGATGTACAGCATCTCCATCGAAAGCCAGTTTTTTAAAACCGCTGCTCTCATTTTGCAATTCCTCCTGATATCAAGGCTGTTTGCCTATGTAGGCAAGGATACCGCCGTCAACATACAGCACGTGACCGTTGACGAAATTGGATGCGTCGGACGCGAGGAATACTGCGGGACCCATAAGATCTTCCGTGTTGCCCCAGCGTGCGGCAGGAGTCTTGGAAACGATGAACTGATCAAACGGATGGCGGCTGCCGTCTGCCTGAGGCTCACGCAAAGGTGCTGTCTGAGGCGTGGCAATATAGCCGGGGCCGATACCGTTGCACTGAATGTTATACTCGCCGTACTCGGAGCAGATATTACGCGTGAGCATCTTAAGGCCGCCCTTTGCCGCGGCATATGCGGAAACCGTCTCACGTCCGAGCTCGCTCATCATGGAGCAGAT
>DCGN01000014.1:10286-12915 GCA_002315275.1 Clostridiales bacterium UBA1777 | reverse complement strand
TTGATTATCTTTCCGTGACCCTTCTTGATCATGCCGGGAATAACACACTTGGATACGATATAGGGAGCAACAAGGTCAATGTCAATGACCTGTCTGAAGTCGCTTGCCTCCATCTCTATCATTGGAATGCGCTTGATTATACCCGCGTTGTTGACGAGGATATCGATCACGCCGAGCTCTTTTTCTATGTCGGCGACCATCTTTTTGACATCCTCTTCATTCGTAACGTCGCAGAAATAGCCTTTAGCGTCAATGCCCTTCTCTGCGTAGGCCTTGAGAGCCTCTTCCATGTGCTTTTCGCCGCGGCAGTTGAAAGCAATCTTTGCACCTGCAGCCGCAAAAGCCTCAGCAATTGCAAAGCCTATGCCATATGCCGCTCCCGTAACAAGAGCAACTTTTCCTTCAAGAGAAAACTGTTTAGCTATATCCATTATAAATCACTCCTTATATTTTAACAGAATCATCTCTGAACTCTGCCTGTTCCGTCGCCGCCCATGAGCTTTTCCACATCGGATACGCCCACACGGTTGAAATCGCCGATAATACTGTGCTTGAGGCAGGATGCCGCAACCGCAAACTCAAGTGCCTTCTGCTTGCTGTCGTAAGTGTTGAGACCGTAGATAAGGCCGCCGGCAAAGCTGTCGCCTCCGCCTACACGGTCTACAATATCACGAATCTCATAACGTCTGGACTCGTAGAAGCTCTCTCTGTCATTAAGGCATGCCGCCCAGCCGTTCCAGTCTGCAGATTTGCTCTCGCGAAGCGTGATGGCAATCATCTTCATATCCGGATATGTTGTAAGCACCTTATCGCCGAGTGCTTTATACTTTGCTCTGTCAAGCTCGCCGGATTCAACAACTACATCGGTGGTTATTTCGAGAGATTTCTGTACATCCTCTTCGTTTGCAATTGCAACGTCAACGTACTTTGCGATCTCGCGCATGGCCTCGGACGCTTTTACGCCGTACTTCCAAAGATTCTTGCGGTAGTTAAGATCGCAGGAGACTGTAATGCCGCGCTTCTTGGCCTCCTTGACAGACTCTATCGAAAGCTTCATAGCGCTCTCCGAGATAGCCGGAGTAATGCCTGTTATGTGGAACCACTCGACCCCGTCAAAAGCCTTGTCCCAGTCAATATCACCCGGCTTTGCAAGGGCTATTGCAGAGTAAGCTCTGTCGTAAACGACCTTACTCGGGAGCTGATTTGCACCGCCCTCAAGATAGTAAATACCGAGTCGTCCCTCGCCTTTTACGATGCGGGAGACATCAACTCCGAAGGATCTGAGCTCCTTCCTGCACGCATCTGCGATCGCGTTATCGGGCATAACCGTCAGGAAGCCTGCATCCTGCCCATAGTTTGCGAGAGACACCGCAACATTAGCTTCGCCGCCGCCGAAGGTAGCCTCGAGCATCGGAGTCTGGAAGAAGCGCTCCTGACCGGGCGCTTTGAGGCGAAGCATTATTTCGCCGAATGTTAAAAATTTCATGTCAGATACCTCTTATTTCTGCAGAAGATGCACGGCGAAGCCGCCGATGTCATTCTTAAGATATATTGCCTTAATATTGTTTACATCCTTGACAGCATCCCAGTCAAACTCGAAGCCGCGCTTCTCAAGCTCGGCTATAGCAGGTGCCATCTTATTCGTGCGTACTGCGATATGACCGTTTGCACCCTTAAACATCGTCTTCATGACCTCAAAGCCCGAGGAAACGAAGTTTGAGGAATTGCCTTCCTTGATTGGCATATCAAATGCGGACTGAAGCTCCCTGCAGACATCCATAGCCGCATCTGCATCGGGGCAATTAATTCCGACGTGTGCGACCTCAAAGCCCAACAGAGCCTTGCGGCCTTCCTTGCTGAGGGCTGTTATCTTATCAAAGTTATGAGCTGAAATATCTGCCTTTGTGCATACCCAACTGCCGCCTATCGCGTGAACGTAAGGAGAAGCGGCAAACTCGCCGACATTCTGCTGATTTACGCCGCCTGTGGGAATAAACTTGATGCCAACGAACGGGCCGGCAAGCGCCTTAAGTGCGCCAAGGCCTCCGTAAACATTTGCGGGGAAAAATTTTAGAACCTTGAGTCCCCTCTTCAGCGCCATCATTATCTCTGTAGGCGTCACACAGCCGGGAGTGATGGGGATGTTATTCTCAACGCACCATGCAACCACCTCATCATCATATCCGGGCGCAACGATAAACTTAGCTCCGCACTCGACTGCAAGCCTGCACTGCTCAAGCGTAATGACCGTGCCCGCGCCGACTGTCATCTCGGGGCATTCGGCAGCGACCCTTCTGATTGCGTCAGGCGCTGCAGCCGTACGGAAGGTTATCTCCATAACATTGATCCCGCCGGCAATCAGTGCTCTCGCAGCAGGGACTGCATCTTCCGCGTTTTCAAGCACGACAACAGGCACTATGCCCGAAGCCGCCATCTTTTTCAAAACATCCATAATACTACCTCCTGTGATATATGCGTATTGCGTTTTGCATGAGTTTGAATTATACTTGTACAAAAGGTCGGTGATAATTTTGATAACAAAAGCTGAAAAAGAATCTGTTTATAATGATATAGACAATATGTATCATGATGATGCCGTAAGGCTTCGTTCATATTATCCCGATTTCCG
>DCGN01000014.1:0-10172 GCA_002315275.1 Clostridiales bacterium UBA1777 | reverse complement strand
CTACGGAGGCATAACACTTCACCTTGACTTTGATCAGCTCAAGCTTGCAGACTGGTATGAAAAAGAGGTCAAGCGCAGCAGCAATGCAATATTTCAGCCGAAGCGAATGAAGCGTTCAAGCTCGGGTGCGCTGTCTTTCCATGAATCCAAATGTCAGTACGACCCGAAGGCGGAAGAGTCTGCATTGTCGGATAATATAAAAAACATAATCGCCTGCGCCCTTCCGGGGCTTCCGCCGGAGCTTCGCGTTATCTACGGAAACAAGTGGGTCGATTCCAGAGCAAGCGTGTTACAGCGTCATTCCTTCCCGTTTTTCCTGCTTGCAACCGACTATGCTCCGGCATTTCTGGCCGATCCGTTTCAGGTATGCCAGTATCTGTTCATGATGGATTACTGCATCATCAAAGAAAATTACAGCAAAGTCAAGGATGATGACTTAAAGCCGTTTCTTCATATTTTCCGTCCTTCACCAATGCTTCTGATTAAAGGAATAAAACGATAATATCACTACTCCCCTGATACATCAGGGGAGTAATTATTTATCTCATATCGGTGATTGCGATATTGTCCATATCATCGAATGCCTGATTTTCTCCGCCCATTGCCCAAATAAAGGTATAGTTTGAGGTACCGCATCCGGAATGAATAGACCAGGACGGCGAGATGACAGCGTCATAGTTCTGCATAACAATATGGCGTGTTTCCTGCCCCTGCCCCATCATATGGAACACAACATTGCCTTCGGGTATGTTGAAATAAGTATAGACCTCCATGCGGCGTTCATGAGTATGAGCAGGCATGGTGTTCCAGACGCTGCCCTCGGCAAGCTGAGTTAATCCCATGGAAAGCTGACACGTCTCAAGCACATCGGGATGGATAAACTGGTTGATAACGCGCTTATTCGCCGTTTTCCCGTCGCCGCAGGGACGCTTGTTAGCATCCTTGATAGAGATAAACGTGGTCTTGCAGACCTTATGTGCCGGAGCGGAAACAAGATAAAACTTAGCGGGAGCATCGGGAGAGTTGCTTCCGAAGACAACGGACTTCGTCTCCTTGGTTATGTAGAGGCAGTCCTCAAAGCCCATCTCATATCTGACGCCGTCTGCCTCGATCCAGCCTGTGCCGCCGAGGTTGAAAACGCCCGCTTCTCTTCTCTGCAGGAAATACTCCGTGCCGAAGTTAGCCCAGATGTCTATCCCCTTGTCAATTGGAACTGTCTCATTTACTGGCATTATGCCGAGAACGACCATTCTGTCAACATGAGAGTACACCGCCTGAACGCTGTCTGACTGATAAAGACCGCTTATATGAAACTCCCTGCGAAGTTCCTCCGTGGTGTAACGCTTGACATCGTTCGGACCTGTTGAATAGCGAATATCCATTCAGAACCTCCAAAAATCACGCAAGGCCGACAGCCTTAGGCAGTACCATCGTGAACCATGGAACATATGTGATGAGGAATAGGCAGATGATGATGACAACGAAGTACGGGAGCATCATCTTTATGATCTGCTCGATCTTTACATGATTTACACGGCAGCCTGCAAACAGAATTGCTCCGACGGGAGGCGTAAGAGTACCGACACAGAGGTTCATGACCATCATAAGACCGAAATGAACCGGGCTCATGCCCCATGTGAGAACGATGGGAAGGAAAATCGGAGTGAAAATCAGTACGGCGGGAGTGGGATCCATGAAGCATCCGACGATGAGGTGGATGATATTCATGATAAGCAGGATCACATACTTGTTGGTGGTAAAGCTAAGGATAGCATTGGCAACGAGCGCCGGGATGTGGGTGTAGCTCATGACGTAGCCCATGATGCCGGAAACGCATACGAGATACTCAATAACGGCTGTGGTTTTGACGCTGCTCCAGATAATGCCGGGCAGATCCTTGATGCGGATGGTTCCGTAGATGAAGCTCAGCACCAGAGAATACAGCACGGCGATAGCGGAGCCCTCGGTCGCGGTGAAGATGCCGCCGAGAATACCGCCGATAACCACAACGATCATCAGCAGGCTGGGAATACCTTCCCAGAGAGTCTTCATGACGAACTTGAAGGTATAATGACCCTTGGAAACATATCCGTTCTTTTTCGCCATAATCGCAGCAATGACCATGCAGGCCAGTCCCCAAAGGATACCGGGGATGTATCCGGCCATGAAGAGCGCCGCGACGGAAACGGAGCCGGCAACCGTGGCATAGACGATCATGATGTTGCTGGGGGGGATCATCATGCCCGTAGGGCCGGAAACGATGTTGCATACGGCGGAATACTCATCAGAGTAGCCCTCCTCCTTCTCCATGGGGCCGAGAATGCCGCCCATGGCGACGGCCGCGGCCACGCCGGAGCCGGACATGGCGCCGAAGAGCATGTTGGCAACGATGTTGGTCTGAGCAAGAGCGCCGGGGAGACGGTGAGCAACGAGCTGTGCGCACCCTACAAGCCGCTTGGCTATACCGCCGTTATTCATTATGTTTCCGGCGAGGACGAAGAACGGTATGGCCAGAAGGGAGAAGGAGTTGACGCTCTTGAACATCTTCTGCGCGCAGGTAAATGCAGCCGTGGGAGGGAGAATGATAAACAAAGCTGCAGCGGAGCCGATGCCTATTGAAAGGCCGATTGGGAAACCTATAGCGAGTGTAGCAAAGATTGCAAGGATCATTACAAGGCCGGCTAAAGCAGTAACTGACATATCTTATTTCCTCCTTTCTCAGGCTGTGCCCTTCTCAGCATCGCTGAGAGTGCGAATGTGGTTCTTATAGTTAAAAACAGCCTGTATGCTGTTATAAACTGCATAGAATAAAGTGATCACACCTGTGAAGGGAACGGAGAAATATAAAACAGCCATAGAAATGTGAATAGTTGGGTCTATCTGAATCTTCTGCCCGAGAGTGTATTTCCAGCCGCCCGATACGCAGACGACATAGATGAATACAAAAAGGCAAATATTGGTGAATATTTCGACGATCATATATACCAGAGGAGAAAACTTATCCTTTAGTATATCTATCGTAAGATGCTCCTTACTGCCGTAAACATAAGCAGATCCGAACATGATCATCCATACAAAAAGATACTGTGCCGTTATTTCCGAGAACCCGCTTGGACGGTTGAAAACATACCTGGTTATAACCTGATATACAACAAGCACAGTCATTATTGCCAAACTGGCAGTGCCTAATATTTCGAGTACTTTATCGAAAATGTTCTTAATTTTATTGAGAACTTTCATATTTTTTTACTCCTTGGATTCAGTTTCCGGTGGGGTTCACGGGTCTTCCGTACATGGCTCAGTAAAATCCGAGCCATGTACATAAAGCCCGTAAGAATAAATGCCCGCAGAGATGCGGGCATTTATTAACTAAGTCTCAGTGGGGAGCTTATCTATCAGCGGCAATCAAGGATGGACTGGTAGACAGACTTGCTCAGATCGGAAACATTTGCCTTCTCGGCAATAAGATTCTGGCACAGAGCCTGGAATGCAGCGACATCAGCCTCGAAGAAGGTGACACCCTGTGCAGCTGCCTTTGCGGCGTAATCGTCGCGAAGAGCGGATGCAAGCTCGAAGAAGTAGGACTGGGACTCGTTGCAAATCTTAAGGAGAGCAGCCTGATCAGCTTCGCTCATGGTCTTAAGGAAAGCGGTGTTGATGGTCAGCTCATCGGGAACGGAGAGGTGTCCGGTGTAAACGTAAACGGGAGCAACCTCATACTGAACGAGGTCGGTGTAGGTAATGATGTTGTTCTCGGCACCGTCAAGAACGCCGGTCTGGATTGCGGAGTAAACATCGCCCTGAGCCATGGAGATGCCGTCAATGCCGGACATTGCGCCCCACATCTTCTGGCAGGTCTCGGAGCCCATAACGCGGATCTTCAGGCCCTGAACATCGTCAGGTCCGACAACCTCGCCCTCAGCTACGGGAGCCTTTGCAAGGTAAAGGTTACGGTCGCCGAGAGAGTAAGCGGAAAGAACGGTGAAGCCCATTGCTTCGGTGGTGGCAAACAGCTCATCGAGGCAGCCGGACTCGAAGACCTTGAGCTGATGCTCGAGGGAGTCGTAGACATAGGGAGTGCCGATGATAGCGAAGTCAGAGGAGTAAGGCTCGATGATGGCGTTTGCGACAAGGCTCATCTCAATGCCGCCTGCCATAAGGGTCTCAAGGCTGGATGCCTGGTCGCCAAGCTGTGCATCGGGATAAACCTCGATGGAGTAACGGCCCTCAGTTGCATCGTAAAGCTGATCGGAGATCCAAAGAAGGGTCTGAGCTTCGGGGTTGTTAATGGTCTGGTTGAAAGCGCACTTAAGAACGGTCTGGCCGACCTTCTCAGTGGGTTCTTCTGCTGCAGGTGCTTCTGCTGCGGGTGCCTCTGCTGCGGGTGCTTCTGNNAAACCTCAAGAGTGTAGCGGCCATTGGTTCTCTCACTTCTGCTGCAGGTGCTTCTGCTGCGGGTGCTTCAGCGGCAGGTGCCTCTGCTGCGGGTGCGGGTTCCTCGGTCTTGCCGCAGCCTGCAAACAAGGCCAGGCACATGATTAACGCGAGGAGCATTGCGATTGTCTTTTTCATTGGTTTTTCCTCCTAAATTTTTTGTATGTCAAGCACTTAATGTGCAGACAGCCTAAGTGATAAAAGCGCCGGATGGATACGAATTACATACAGAAATATATTGTTCTAATTAACGTGGTAGCGGTTTCGGAAACCGTTTTCCGAAGTAAGCGACAATATAGGCCTCAGCTTGCGAGGCCTTAATTATCTTGATGCGGGGGTAGATCCTCTCACCATTATCTTAGTCGGTATTTCGATGTATTCTGCGGGTGCATCAAACGCAAGCCGACCGCTCGCTCTGTTTATGACCATTCTTGCGGCCTGAGCACCTATCTCTTCGGATTTTAAAGCAACAGTCGTGATTCCCGGAGGTGCAAGCCTCAGCCATGACCAATCGTCAAACGTAAGAAGGCCTACTTCATAACCCGGAGTGATGCCAAAAGAATTCAACGAAAGGAGAATGTGATGAGCCGTAACACCGTTCGAGGAAATGATGGCAACTCTTTCTTTTCCGTATTTCTCTATTAGGTCCTTAACACATTGGGTGCAGCCTTCCTCGTCATTCTTGGAAAAAGAATAGACTATGTGCTCTTCACCGGGTCTGTAATCATCCATGGCCTTCTCGTAGCCCTTTTTTCTGAGCATACGCGGCGAAACGGAATCGCTTCCCTCTTTGAAAAACGCAATCCGTTTATATCCCTGACCGAGAAGAAATCTCACACATTCGTAGGAAGAATCTATGTCTGTGCTGACAACGGTATCGATTATTCCCGGCTCTGCAAGGGTTCTGTCCGCAAGAGCAACCGGAATGCCTCTGTTGTGAACATCGGTTATTAGCAAGTCATTGCCGCCGGTAGTGTTTATAATCAAGCCGTCAACTCTGTTTTCGAGGAAACCCAATATGGCGCGCTTTTCTCTTTCGGGGTCCTCTCTCGCATCTGCAAAAAGCATCTGATATCCGGCAGACTCACATGCTTCGGAAGCTCCGCGAAGAAGCAAGCTTGAAAACGGACTGCTTACATCGCCGAGGACACAGCCGATAAGCATTGTGTGCCCTGCCTTGAGTCTTTGCGCGGAACGGTTGGGCCTATAGTCATGTTCCTTTATGACTTTGGCAATTCTCTCTCGTGTTTCAACGGAAATATTATCATACTTGCCGTTGAGAAAGCGCGAAACCGTCGTCTTGGAAACACCTGCAAGTGCGGCGACCTGATCGATTGTAATTTTCTTATCGTTACCGCTGTCCACAGGCACTCCCCTTTTCGGATTCATAGTAGCACCGTCAAATACATTTGTCAACAGCATTTATGAAACCGATACACCAAATTGTATTTTTTTAATCTTTCCTTAACGGAATCTTTCATAAAATGATGCGATTTCTTCGAGTCTTTCGCGTATTTTCAGCTTTTCTGACGCAAGGTCTTCTTTAAATAGCGTGCTGTCGCTCCTGATATCGTCTCGGAAAAGCATGAACTCTTCTTTGATCCTGTTTCTGCCGTTTTGCAGATCATTCTGCAGCTCGAGATAATCCCGTCTTATGCTTTCCCTGCGTTCCTCTTGCTTTATTTTATTTTTTGCGGCAGCATCCATAATGACTCCCGCTGCACGAAATACATCATCCGTAAATGACTCATGTGCAGGATACTTTCCCGATTTATGTTTTTCAACGACAGTGCCGTATCTGTTGAACGCATTCGCTACAGCATCCCCCCATGACATATAAATCATCTCGGATGCGTTTTCTCCTACACGCTTCAGCATGTCTTTTCTTCCGTAAAGCTCTGTCAGCTTGGCGGCCATCGACGCGGAATTTTCTTCTATCAGAAATCCGCTCACGCCGTCATCAACATCCTCCGCCGCGCACGAGCCTCTGATAAGAACACTTGCAAGCGAGCAAGCCGCCGCCTCTCTGACCACAAGACCGTTTGTATCAAAGGTCGACGGGAATAGGAACAGGTCAGCCCTGCAGTACCACGCACGGATCGTACTTCTGTCCTTAATAGGCGGGATAAAGATCACGCTATCTGTGATCCCAAGTGTTTCCGTGTACTCAACTATCTCTTGTTTATCGTTTCCGCCGCCGATAAACACCATGCGGAAAGCAAGGCCCTTGTCGTGCAGAACCTTAAGTGCGCCAAGAGTTATTCTGATGCCCTTATACCACATCATTCTTCCGACGAACATAAAAACCGGGACTTCTTCCGGCAGGTCATATGCACCGGTCACGGCACTTATGAGATTCTCGTCCACTCTTCCCTTCGGAAAGTCCACGCCGTTCGGCATCACGGTATACTCTCCCTGATAGCCGAGCTTGCGCAGATTTTCGCCTGCGCCGCGGCTGACGGTCCAGACCTCATCGCATGCGGAAATATTTGCGACAAGAGCTTTGATGGCCTCCTCCTGAAGGAGTTTTCCGTGAATCGCGTTTGCAATGTCGATATCAAACTTTGTATGATATGTAAATACTATCGGTTTGTCTATCTCTTCTCTGACCGCTCTTGCAAGCATGGTCGACACTATAGGGCAATGAGAATGGATAACATCAAAATCGGAATTCTTAATTGCCCGCATTGCATCGGCCGAAAACGGGATTCCCGCTCTGTAGCCTACCTGCTTCGTAGTATTGAGCGACGGATACCTTATCACGGGAAAGTTAAATTGTGAGTCATCCGCATCCGGATAGAATGGAGTAACAACAGATGCCTTACCGAAACGGTTTGTTATTATATCTCCGTAATTTGTAACGGCGTTGGCAACCCCGTCAATTGCCGGCGGGAACGAATCGTTCATGAGGCACACGTTAAGCTCTTTCATAAAACTCCTCCTGTCGATAAGATAATCTTCCAAATTATACATTTTAAAATCATATACTTCAATTCTAAAACATTCAACAACAATCGGTTAATAATTTATGAATTCATCCGCAAAACGAGATTCTATTTCAGTCAACATGCATATACGATTTAAGCTGATGTAACTTAAACAATTGTTTTTTATTTTGTTATGAGCCGTGACGTTTTTCCCTCCGTCATTGTTAACATATTACAATGCCGCGAGATATTAAAATCAGGCAAATTGCACATTCGAACGTTGTTTGCCGGTTTCTTTGCGTAAAAATAGGATAAAGCCCGAGCTTTCGGCTCAAAAAACTTATTGAAAGTTCCGAAGATTGCAAAGAATCCCGAAAACCGTTGAAATATAAGATATACAATGGTAGAATTTATTCAATTAAACTATAAAACGCAGGCGGTATGCCGTGGCGTTTTCGGTTTTACTTGGAGGTAAAATAATGACAAACGAATATTTAAAAAAAGTATATGCTCAGGTAGAGGCCAGAGACGGCAGCGAAAAAGAATTTCTGCAGGCAGTCAGAGAAGTGTTCGACTCTCTTGAGCTTGTTATCTACAAGCACCCCGAATGGGAAAAGGCCGGCCTGCTTGAGCGCTTTGTTGAGCCCGAGCGCACGATCGAGTTCCGCGTTCCCTGGGTCGATGACAACGGCGTTACCCGTGTCAACAGAGGCTACAGAGTCCAGTTCAACTCTGCGATCGGCCCCTATAAGGGAGGTCTTCGCTTCCATCCGTCCGTTAATCTCTCCATAATCAAGTTCCTCGGCTTTGAGCAGACTTTGAAGAACTCCCTCACCACGCTTCCCATGGGCGGAGGCAAGGGCGGTTCAGACTTTGACCCCAAGGGCAAGTCCGACGCTGAGGTAATGCGTTTCTGCCAGAGCTTCATGACCGAGCTTTACAGACACATAGGCCAGTTCACCGATACCCCCGCAGGCGATATCGGTGTCGGCGGCAGAGAGATAGGCTTCCTTTTCGGTCAGTACAAGAGGATTGCCGATCAGCACGCCGCAGGCGTTCTCACGGGCAAGGGTCTCTCCTTCGGCGGCTCTCTCGCGCGCACTCAGGCAACTGGCTACGGTCTTTGCTACTTTGCATCCGAAGCGCTCAAGAATCTTAAAAACGAAAGCTTTGAGGGCAAACGTGTCATCGTCTCCGGTTCCGGCAATGTTGCGCAGTATGCCGCGCAGAAGTGCACTCAGCTCGGCGGCAAGGTCATCGCAATGAGCGACTCTCAGGGTTATGTATATGATCCGAACGGCATAGACCTCGATAAGCTCTTTGATATCAAGCAGAAGCGCAGAGAACGTATCAGCGTTTACGCCAAGGAGGTTCCCGGCAGCGAGTATCACGAAAACTGCAGGAACATCTGGCTTCTTAAGTGCGATATAGCCCTTCCCTGCGCATCTCAGAATGAGATGGATGAGATTGGCGCTAAGGCTCTTGTCGAGAGCGGATGCATCGGCGTATTCGAGGGTGCCAACATGCCTCTCACTCCTGCTGCCATAGAGGTCGTCAAGGCAAACGGGCTTCTTTACTCTCCCGGAAAAGCATCCAACGCAGGCGGCGTTGCTACATCCGGCCTTGAGATGAGTCAGGACTCCATCAGAATGAGCTGGACCTTTGAAGAAGTTGACGAGAAGCTCCACGGCATCATGAAGAGCATCTTCAAGGCTTGCTATGACGCTTCCGTAGAATGCGGCAAGCCCGGCGATCTCATGCTCGGTGCAAACGTTGCAGGCTTCCTCAAGGTTGCTGACGCAATGATGGCTCAGGGCATAGTCTGATCTGATTATAACGGGACAGCTTCAAAAAAGTTGTCCCATTCTGTTTGTCCTTATTTCATTTCCGCAAAGACTATGCTATGATATCGAAAAAGGTATTTGAACGGAGCGGATAATATGATAGAAAAAAGTTTAGTTGATTTTAACGCGCAGCTCGCATCTGCCGCGCCCGTACCCGGAGGCGGAGGTGTTTCCGCGCTTGCAGGAGCTCTCGGTGCCGGTCTCGGCGTTATGGTCGGCTCGCTCACAGTCGGCAAGAAGAAATATGCCGCCACAGAGCCGGAGATGATAGATATAACCGAAAAAGCAAAGGCTCTTCAGGACAAGCTTCTCGAGCTTGTTGACGGCGATGCCAAGGCTTTTGAGCCGCTGAGCAGGGTCTATTCCATGCCGAAGGACGCTCCCGGGCGTGATGCGCTTATGGAGGATTGTCTCTGCACGGCTGCATCCGTTCCGCTTGAAATTGTCCGCTTGAGCGGGCAGGCAATTGACCTCATGGTGCGCTTTGCCGAAATAGGGAGCACTCTTGCAGTATCCGATGCGGGCTGCGGGGCTTCCATGTGCAGGGCAGCAATGGAAAGCGCAGCGCTCAATGTTTTCATCAACACGCGCCTCATGAAAAACAGAGCTGCAGCAGACAAAATAAACAGCGAGGTCTTTGAAATTACCGAAAAATATTCCGCTGTTGCGGAACAAGTCTATTGCACTGTAAAGGGCAAACTGTTATAATCTGTTTGCCTGAAGGCAAAAAATAAATAATATGTGTCAGAGTAGGATGCTGCGCATTAAGTGCCACAGGATGGGAGTTGTCTGTGGACGAAGGCTTTTATTAAGCCGTGATGCAGCATCCGCATCCGCTGTCGCAAAGGCAATCCTTTTGCGGCAACTGTCGCGAAAGGAGTTTTTTTATGACAAACATCAAAACCAAAAGACTATGCATCGATGCAATGCTTGCTGCGATGTATGTGGTTCTCGGCATGGTCTCTGT
>DCGN01000100.1 GCA_002315275.1 Clostridiales bacterium UBA1777 | reverse complement strand
TGTTGCTGCTGGCGAGGTATATGTCTCTGTCGGGCACGAAGCCCTCGCCGATAAGCTCCTCCGCGGCCTGCAGGAAGCTGAACAGGCTGCACTTCGTGTCAGCCGCGCCGCGCCCCCATATCCTGCCGTCGGCGACCGTGCCGGAGAAGGGCGGGTATTTCCACGCGTCGGGCGTGGAGGCCTCGACAACGTCCATATGGCCGAGGAACATCACGGGCTTTTCGTCCGTTCTGCCCTTCCATTTGAGCACCATGCTGCCCTCGAGATCGTGGTATTCGCACGTTTCGAAGACCTTCGGGAAGAGCTCCCTCAGCACGCCGTGAAACGCTCTGAACTTGTCGGGATCGGGCTGATCGGCGACGGACACCGTCTCAACGCGAACCATCTTCGAGAGCGTCCCGGCGTAGGCCTTTTCGCGCTCGGGCTCGTTTTTTGCGGTGTATTCGGCCTTTTTCGTGCCTGCCATAAGCGTCCTCGCAAGGCAGACGATAACGATAGCAAGCAGGATGTAAGCTATGACCATGAAATCATACCTCCGTGATTTTGAGTGTGGAGTTGACAAAAACGTCTTCTCCCCCCGTTTGACCGAGGGGAGAAGCGTAAGATGTCGGGCTTATTATGCTTTTGCGCCGTCTCGCTCGGCGTGCATTTTGGCCATCTCCCTGTCGATATCAAGGAACAGCACCGTTATGCACACGCCGACACCGACGAGGGCGGGCACCCAGCCGAGGAGCGCGTTGATAGCGTTTATCGCGGAATCGGGCAGGACGGCGAGGTTTGAATCGAACCCGCTCACGGAGAGAGCGCGCGTCATTATCCACGCGGCGATGGCCTCTCCGAGCTTCGTGGCGAGATTATCGGCCGTGCCGATCATGCCGTCAACACGTCTGCCGTTCTTCCACTCGATAAGGTCGGTGAGGTTGTTGCGGTTCGTGTTGAACATGACGAAGGTGAACGTTGCGGAAACGCCCATCGTGATCGCGTTCACGTAGATAGCGCCGATGGAGAACGGATCGATAATGAACCATATCTTGCCGATGATGTAGAACGCGCCGCCGATAAGCATCGTCTTCCTGCGGCCGAGCTTCCTGTCGACCGGGCCGACGAGCGCGCTCATGATAAGCGAGGTGACGAGGTATGCCGCCTGAATGGGCGTTGCCGCGGCGGTGGAGTGCATGACGTAGGTGGCATAATAGGTGATGCACGTCATGATGAACAGGTTGATGATGCCGTAGAACAGGATATAGACCGTGTTCGCGAGGAAGGGCTTATAGCTGTACAGCATCTTAAACACCTGCAGCATGCCGAGGCGCTCCTCTTCCTCGGGCTTCTCGACGGGCTGAACGCGCTCCTTCGTCGTGAAGTAGTGCAGGAAGCAGCCGCCGATGCAGATGAGACCCATGACGCAGGCCGTCTTGAAAAAGCCGAGGCTCGACCCGTCATTGAGGTTGCCGGAAGCGTCGAGGCCGCCGAAGAGCTTAAGCAAGGGCAGGCACGCGACAGCGCCTATAGCCGAGCCGAAGCAGCCGCCGACGTTGCGGAACACATTGATGCTGCGCCTGTCCTCGTCTCTGTTCGTGGCGAGGCCGCCCATCGAGTTGTACGGGATGGCGACGCAGGTGTAAAGAAGCTCAAAGAGGAAGTACGCTGCCGAAGCGATGATGACCGTCACCGTGTCGGAGGCGTGGAAATTCGTGAATATCAGCACCATCGACACCGCCCACGGCACAGCGTACCAGAAAGCGAACGGTCTCACGCGCTCGCCGTTTTTGAAGCGGTGGTTGACGGCGTAGAAGCCTACGAGCGGGTCGTTGACAGCGTCCCACACGATGCCGAGCGAGAGGATCGTTCCCGCAACGTCCATGCTGATCTTCAGCACGTTCGTGAGGAAGAAGAGATAGTATATGCTCTTGAACTGATAGACTATGTTCGAGCCGGTGGAAAAGCCCATAAAGCCGAGCTTTTCGGATAATTTAAGCTTAGGGGTCGTCTCTGTCATATGCGGCAGGCCTCTCTTTCCTTTACTGCAATAAGCTTCTCGCGCAGAAGCCTCTTGAACCTCTCGCCCTCGTCGCCCATCGGGTTATGGCCGGAATTGTCAAACCAGACGAGGCACTTTTCCGGCGCGTTTATCATATCGTACCAGTGCTCCACGAGGTCCGCGGGGGTGTTCTTGTCAAGCCGCCCGTCAAATATAAACACCGGGACGTCGAAATCAACGCAGTCGCTCTCAAGATCGGTCGCGCCGACCTCCGGCCACATCGCCTTGAGCACCTTCTTATGTCCGACTACGAGGCCGAAGATATCATAGAGGGAGAACTCCCCGTCCGTCACCATCGGGACGATGAAGGCTTGGAGGTAGCTGCGCTTTTTCTCGTTCTTGGAGTAGCCGCCGTATTTCATCATGAGGTTGCGCTGGATCATCATGCCGTCATACCCGCCCTTGTATACGCCGAGCACGGGAGCGCCGAGCTTCTTAAGCGCCTCAACGCCCTTCGCGTCGCCCGCCTTTTCGGCCTCTGCGAGAGTGTACTCGTAGCTTATCTTCTCGTTGAGCGCGCCGTTGACGAACTGGCCGAAGCCGACGAACGCCGCTATATGCTCCGGGTGCTTGTTGGCGAGCCTTGCGCCGAGCAGCGACCCCCAGCTGCCGCCGATTATGAATATCCTGTCCTTGTCAAAGCGCCTGCACAGATAGCCTACGAGGTCGTTCGCATCCTCCACCATCATGTCTATCGTGAGCTTTTCGTATTCAACGCCCTTCCACGAGCCGCCGGAGCCGCGCTGATCCCACGTTACCATCGTGAACGTATCGGCAAGGTCGGCATGGTGGGTCATAATAGTGTTTCTGTTGCATACGCCGGGGCCGCCGTGCAGGAACAGCAGCACGGGCTTTGTCCCGTCATCTGTCCTGATATGGATCTTTTGGTCTATCCCGCCGAGGGACACCATAAGCTTTTCGTCGATCAAGGAAAACACCTCCGAATTTCACAGCGAATTCTTTTTCGCTTTACTTCGCCACATCATTATAACACATAACGCCGCACCGTCAAGGGCGTATCGGGAAAATTCGCGCATATCCCGCGCGGTATTCACGGCAAAATTAAGACAAATCTCCCCTTCCGCGCTTGACTTGGCGCTTTCCGCCGTGTTATAATACGGCAAGGATACTTTCAGAGGCTGCGTTTCGCCATCCCCACTTTTGCGGGATCGCGAGGTGCAGTTTTTTGCTTTTAAAGAAAGGAATATTAACTATGGATTATGATGTGATAATTATCGGCGCGGGACCCGGCGGCATATTCTCCGCATACGAGCTGGCGCATTCCGGCAGGGGGCTGAAGCTCGGCGTATTCGAGCTCGGCAACTCGCTTGACCGCCGCCGCTGCCCTATTGACGGCAAGAGAATCAAGAGCTGCATCAAGTGCCCCACCTGCGCTATCATGAGCGGCTTCGGCGGTGCCGGCGCTTTTTCCGACGGCAAATACAACATCACCAACCACTTCGGCGGCACGCTCTATGAGCACATCGGCAAGGAGCAGGCTATCGACCTCATGCGCTACGTCGACACGATCAACCTCGCCTACGGCGGCGAGGGCACGAAGCTCTATTCCACCGCGAACACCAAGATCAAGAAGCTCTGTGTTGAAAACGGGCTGCACCTTATGGACGCGCAGGTGCGCCACCTCGGCACCGATATAAACTACGTTGTCCTCGAGAACATCTATAACGACCTTAAAAACACGGTCGACTTTCATTTCAACACGGCCATAGAAAAGGTCAGCGCGATAGAGGGCGGCTATGAGATAACCGGCGGCGGGAGGACATATACTTGCTCCAAGTGCATCATCTCCGTCGGCCGCAGCGGCTCCAAGTGGATGGAGACGGTCTGCAACGACCTTGAGATACCCACCCGCTCCAACAGAGTCGACATAGGCGTGCGCGTTGAGCTGCCCGCCGAGGTCTTCTCCATGCTGACCGACGAGCTCTACGAGAGCAAGATAGTCTTCCGCACGAAGGGCTTTGAGGATCTCGTCCGCACGTTCTGCATGAATCCGCACGGTGTCGTCGTAAACGAGAACACCAACGGCATCGTCACCGTCAACGGCCACAGCTACGAGGATCCCGCTCTCCACACCGAGAACACCAACTTCGCCCTGCTCGTGAGCAAGCACTTCTCCATGCCCTTCAAGGATTCCAACGGCTA
>DCGN01000110.1:11154-15917 GCA_002315275.1 Clostridiales bacterium UBA1777 | reverse complement strand
TCGTCTGCAGTATTTCACTGCTGTTTATAAGATAGCTCACTTAACACGACCTCAAATCCTATGCATTGCTTCGAAAATATCCGAGCGTTGAATATGTATATCGAGTGCTCTTTCTGCACCCCTGAGCTTTAGAAATTCGCTCAGCTCATCAAAGCTCAAGGCACAGTCCGATATGTCAACGAGCATTATCATTGCGAAATACTCCTGCATAAGAGTCTGGCTTATATCAAGGATGTTGATTTCCTTTTCGGCGAGCATGCCGGTTACAAACGCGGTTATCCCCTTTGCATCCTTTGCAAAAACGCTGACTATCGCTTTCATCCGTTATCTCCGATCATTTTACAGAATATAAATGCAGTAAGCTATAAGAAGCTGTCCTACATAGTAGCTGAGAAGGTTTATGGCTCTGAGCGGCTTTATCTTCTCTACGAAGGAATAGTATATCATTATAAAATCGCTCACGAGGAACAGAAATGCGCCTATCGTAAAAACGAGCTTTTCCGCCGTGAATGCAGACAAGCAGAGGACCGACACTGCCGACGAGAACATCGCCGTCACGATAACAAGATATACGATGCCGAATATCTTGAGTCCCATTGAAGGAGCCTTGACGCGCTTTATAAGCGGAGGGATTGCGAGCACAGAGATAACAACCGTCAGCCCCGCGTCAAGCAGAAGCACACCGTCCGCATGCTTGAATATCGCGGCGATATAGAAGAAGTGCCCCGCGAGGAACGATGCAATACCCACGGCAAATATCATGTTGGACTTCTTACCCTCAAAAAGATTGCGCATATTGAGGAAAATATCGCCTATCATACCGAGAACAAGGCCGATTACAATGAGCTTGCCTATATCGGACGGCATCTTCACGAAGCAATATACGCCCAGAAGGACAAACATCAGCGAGGCGGTTCCCTTCAGCACTGTGGCCTTTTTCATTTCGCAGGCATACTCAGCTCTTATGAAAAGCACGTCTATCAGTATTCCTGCAAGAGCGAGAACGATCATGACCATAATAATTACCCCCGTTTCCTCAGTTATTAAAAACTTATCATTTAGCTCAACAAAAGTCAACAAAAAGCGGGTTTATTTAAAACGAAACGACCTGCTCTCCGTTCAGTCGAATAGGAAAGCAGGTTATTTTTCGGTTATCGGGACAGCACCGCCGAAATCGAAAAGCGGACTGTCCGTCAAATATACAGGAGATACGCCGTGTCTGTCCAGAAAATCGAGGATATGCGCTTTATCGGGAAGCCTATCCAAGCAGCCCGAAAAGCACAGCTTATCCGAGCTCACCTTAAAAGCCGCGCCTCCGATGAAGCCGCAGTCAAAACCATCCAACACAACGCCGTCCTGCGATATAACAAGCACATCGGTTGTATTCTCAAGTGCCGATGCTATGCCCTTATCGGCCGTAATGACGGCCTTCTCTGAAACGACGCACACAGAGCAGCGCGAATACCCCTGCTTTACGGGGATGACGTTTCCCGCTGTCGCCGGCATATAAGCCGTTTTCGGATTGCATACGGTAACTTCTCCAAAGGCGCAGATATTTAACCCGGCATCCGCGGGATAAGTATTTCCCTGGATGATATCAGCAAAACCGTACGCAATACCGAGGCCGTCAAGCGAGCTGACGAAAGGCGATTTTCTAAGATACGGAGCGAGCAGAAGCCCCTTATCCGGTGTATTGATTGCAGAGAGATCGGCATGACCCGAAAGGCGCGTGTCAACTAACGTGTTATCCGGAAGCCAAAGGGCGGAAATACCGAGGCTATCAAGCGCGGGAGCAAGCAAGCTCCCGTATCTCTCGCCTATTATTATATACTCTGCCGATACGGGCAGATTCGGCTTGCATAGCTTCATTCCTGATTCTTACCGAGCGTGGCAGTTATTGCCTCGCGCACATTCTTGACCGGAATAAGCCTCAGCCCGTCAATCTGCTTTATCTCGCCTCTCACATGAGCGGGTACGACACAGCGCTTGAAGCCGAGTCTGAATATCTCAGTTAAACGCTGATTAATTCCGCTGACGCTTCTTATCTCTCCCGAGAGGCCGACCTCTCCCACAGCCGCGATATCCTGCCCGAGCGGTCTGTCAAGATAGCTGGAGGCAATGGCGAGGAGCGTTGCGAGGTCTGCCGCAGGCTCATCGAGAGTAAGGCCGCCGATAACATTTATATATGTATCGCTGTTCGCAACCGGAATACCGCCGCGCTTTTCCAAAACGGCAAGCAGCATCGCCGCTCTGTTATAATCAAGGCCGTTGCAGCGGCGGGAAGCGTTGTAACCGCCGGGGGTAACAAGTGCCTGCACCTCTGCGAGGAGCGGCCTTGTGCCCTCCATAACGCATGCAACGCAGGTTCCGGGGCTATTCTCCGGTCTGCCCGAGAGGAGCACCTCAGACGGATTCGTGATGCATTCAAGTCCGACATCCGTCATCTCAAATACGCCGATCTCGTTTGTGGAACCGAAACGGTTCTTCGCGGCACGCAGAATTCGAAAACTCGTGTTTCTCTCGCCCTCAAAGTACAGCACGCAGTCCACCATGTGCTCAAGTACCTTCGGACCGGCTATACTTCCCTCTTTGTTGATATGACCGACGACAAATACGCTGAGGCCTTTTTCCTTAGTAATGTGCATTATCTTCATCGTACACTCGCGAACCTGACTGATGCTTCCCGCCGCGGACGTGCACTCATCGTCCGATATCGTCTGAATAGAGTCGATAATTACCACGTCGGGCGCAAGATCGTCAATGGCAGCGAGAATCGTACTCATTTCGGTCTCCGAGAGGACGTATATCTCTCCCCCGTCAACTCCGAGGCGCATGGCGCGCAGCTTGATCTGCCTCTCGCTTTCTTCACCCGATACATACAGAACCTTGCGAAAGCCCTGAATATTCCGGCACATCTGAAGAAGAAGCGTTGACTTGCCGATGCCCGGTGCGCCGCCTACGAGCACGAGCGAGCCTACGACTGTCCCTCCTCCGAGGACACGGTCAAGCTCGGAGATACCGGTTGAAAAACGGATCTCCGTGCTCGTATCAAGCTCTGATATCTTCTTCGGAACGGCCGATATCCTTGGTGCCGTTTTTACCGAGCTCTTCTGTGTAGTATTGGAAAGTCTGACCTCGGAAAGCGTGTTCCACGCTCCGCAGGACGGACATTTGCCAGCCCAATTCGGTGTCTCGTTTCCGCATTCCGAGCAGCAGTATACTGTCTTCTGTTTAGCCATGATATTCCTCCGCGCGGCTATGCCGCTTCTGTTCCTCCGCAGAACTGGATATACGATGCCGCGAGCACCGCAGCAATTGCTTTCTGATATGCATCTGAGCAAAGCTTCTGAACGTCCCACATATTCGACATAAATCCGCATTCTACAAGTATCCCCGAATGGGAGCAGTTCCTGCAAATATACAGCTTTTCGGAAGCGGGAACCGCAACGCGCCTGTTTTCGGGATCAAGCTGAGAAACGAGATTCGTCTGGGCTATTCTGCCTAAGCGCCTGCTCGTATCGTCTCTCGCGTACATTACCTGCGGCCCGCTCGGCTGACCCGTGGGATAGCAGTTCTGATGTATCGAAATATAAACGGAATCCTCCGCACTATCGATAAGCTCAACGCGTTTTTCAAGCTCCTCACGCTCGCTGTAATCGCTTCCCGAGGTAAAGGAGCAGTCCTCCGACCGCACCATCAGATAATTCACTCCGTAGAGCTCCGAAATCGCCCTCAGACGAAGCGCAATATCAAGGTTGAGCATACTCTCCTTTGTTCCGTCCTCTGCGACAGCGCCGCCGTCAACGCCTCCGTGGCCCGCATCTATAACAAGCACCGGCATACCGTCATCCGCCGAAGCCGCGGCTTTATCAACTATGTGCGTAAGCTTGAGTACTCCGGCCGCAACGAGCATAGCCGCCGCTATCATAAGAGTGACCTTCCTCGATGCGGAAAGCCTCTTCAGGAGCTTCATATTAATCATCCATTCCGCCGCTTCGCGTCGGCACAAATAGTAGTATAAAAAGCTTGATCTTATCACGCGAAGCAAGGGAATGATAAGATGATTAAAATTTTAATCATATCAGTTTGAATGAACTTTTACACTGATTATCTCATATTATAACTGTTCATTTCCTGCAAGTCAAATACCATCACAAAAGTATACATATAAGACCGGTGCTTCCCTCGTTTACTATGCGCTCAAGCGTGTTGCGCAGCCTCTCTCTTGAATTATCGGGCATAGAATTGAGCTTTGAGTAAAGCCCATCCTCCGCAATATCGTTTAAGGATCTTCCGAATATGTTTGACTCCCAGATTCTGTTCGTATCGCCCTCAAAGCCCTGAAGCAAGAAGCCGATAATATCCTCGGATGCCGTTTCGCCGCCGATCGCGGGAGTGAAGTCCGTCTCAACATCGGTCATTATCATATGTATCGCAGGCGCACTTGCCCGCAGCTTCACCGTGTATTTACCGTTCTGCCTTACTATCTGGGGCTGTTCAAGCTTCATCTGCGCTCTTGCAGGCATGACAACTCCGTAACCCGTTTTGCGTACGCTGTCTAAAGCCTCCTTTACGTTATCGTAATCCTCTCTCATGCCGCTCATTTCGATCAGTGCGCCTATCATATCTCTGTCACTTGATATATCTATACCCGTCTGCTTGCTTATGGTTTCGTAATACAGCTTTCTCGGTATGTCAACACTGACTCTTACGATTCCTTCACCATAGCTGAAGCCCTTTATCTCAGCGGCTTCCACAAGCTC
>DCGN01000110.1:3279-10988 GCA_002315275.1 Clostridiales bacterium UBA1777 | reverse complement strand
AGCGGGAATTCACCGAGCACAGCTTCGAGGATGTTCATTATCTCCTGCTCCGAAAGCGATGAGCAGCTTGTCGGGATACACTTTACCGCGTACTTCATCTCAAGCTCATGTGACAGCTCTACTGTCTTTTCAGATTGCGGCTTACTCGAATTCAAAAGCACGACAAACGGCTTGCCGATACTTTTAAGCTCCGATATTGCCCTCTCCTCGCTCTCGATATAATTTTCACGCGGTATCTCACCGAACGAGCCGTCCGTGGTCACGACTATCGCGACGGTTGAATGCTCTGTTATCACCTTGTGAGTTCCCTTCTCCGCAGCCTCCGATATGGTGACTTCTCTGTCAAACCACGGCGTTGTCACAAGCCGCTCTTCTCCGTTTTCAAACTGCCCTGCCGCACCGTCCACCATGTACCCGACGCAGTCTGCGAGACGGACAGACAAATCTGTTCCCTCACCCATTGTGATATTCACAGCCTCCTCCGGAACGAACTTCGGCTCGGCCGTCATTATCGTTTTACCCGATCCGCTCTGCGGAAGCTCATCCTTTGCACGTTCTCGCATATATGTGTTGTCTATTCTCGGGATGACAAGCTTCTCCATAAACTGCTTTATGAAGGTCGACTTACCCGTCCTCACCGGGCCTACGACACCTATCATCAGCGAGCCGTTCGTTCGCATCGCGATATCTTTGTAAATAGAGTTCTGACTCATAATATAAGCCTCCGCTAAACAGTTTTGCTCGTTTGTACGAGTGTATGTCTATCGGAGGCTTGTTATGATTTTATATAAACTGCGGTATTTGGCGATTTTTTTCGGAAATAACGACTTCAAGCTTGGGAAATTGCGCCTTAAGCTTTTCGGCAAGAACGGGAACTATCGGATACTCCGTGCAGAAATGGCCGCCGTCAACAAGGTTTATACCGAGTTCCTGCGCGGTTATAAACTGATCGTGCTTTATATCGGAGGTGAGATACGTATCGCAGCCGAGTCTGTGCGCTTCTTCAACAGCCCCGCCGCCCGCGCCGCCCATAACGGCAAGGCGCTTCACGCTTCTGCCCGAGTTATAATAACGAATACCGTTTGCATTCAGCCTGCTCTTACAGAGGTTAAGAAAATCTGCGAGCGGCATATCACGTTCAAATTCTCCTATTCTGCCGCACTCGTCAAACGAATCCCCGGCTGACAGACAGAGCTTTGATAGCAGCGCATCATTCACGCCGCCCTCGGCTATGTCGAGATTTGTGTGCATACATACGGCAGCGATCTTATTTTCCGCAAGCAGGAGCTGCCTTGTGTTATCGGGAGTATCATCAGTCAGCGCCTTTATCGGGTAGAATATAACCGGATGATGAGAAACGATAAGCTCAGCTTTTTTGTTTATCGCCTCTTTGATCACCTCAGAGGTAATATCAAGCGTGACGAGAATCGTTTTTACTTCCGCGCATCTGTGTCCCACCTGAAAACCGCAGTTATCAAAATCCATCTTCAGCTCTATCGGCGCAAGCTGGCAAAGATAATCATATACGTTGCCGACTGTTATCATAGCTTCTCCCTCAATTCAACACTTTCTCTCAGGACACTTCTAATAAAAGCGATTCTTGACTCGTTCGTATGCTCGGCAGACTCAAGTCCGGCTATACCGATCCTAAGGCGCTTTATCTGATCGTCAAGCTTCTCAATATAGAGCGGCTCATCTTTCAGATAACGAAAAGCGCCGGCATAAAGCTCCGCATCGCTGTAAGGCTCTGCCGTACCGAGCCTCGCCTTGATTATCGGATATACGATCCCCGCATCCTTGACGAGCTTTTCGTCAAATATATCGAATTCGTTGTGGATGAGAAAATATCTTAGTATCTCGCTCTTTGTGGCGGGCTGAAGGATAAGCGTGCACTTCTTAACGGTCTCCCAGTCGGCACTGTCGAGGATCTTCGTGATAAGGTCGCCGCCCATGCCGGCAATGAGGATTGTGTCAATGCCGGAGTCGGGACATTTTTCAAGCCCGTTTGCAAGCGAAAACTCGATCCTGTCAGAAACGTTTTCTGACGCGGCCGTTCTGCGAGCGGAATCAAGCGGGCCGGCGTTTATATCCGAGGCGATAATGCGCCCTTTATAGCCGCTTTTGGCAAGTGCGGCAGGGATATAACCGTGGTCTGTTCCGACGTCGATTATCCCCGTTCCGGCCGGTATTTCATTGTAGATAGCGATGAGTCTTTTGTTCATATAACGGTCCTTATTATAAATAAAAGCCGGATCGCTCCGGCTTTTGAGATCCTTGAGATATCAGAGTGTCTCAAGATACTCCTTGAGGCTGACGAGGAATTCATCGGGGTCGATACCGTGAGCGGCGCATGCCTGCTCAAGGGACTCGCCGCTTGCGAGGGCGCAGCCCATGCAATGCATACCGATCTGCTGGAATGCGGGCATTGCCTCGGGGCAATTCTCAAGGATCTCGGAAATAAGGGTCTCTCTTGTAATTTCCATTATGAATCACCTTTCAGTAAAAATAAACAATAAAAGATGGGGCGCCGAAATGACGCCCCATTCTCTCAGCGAAGCCTATCAGGCCTGCTCTTTCATCTTAGCGAAGCACTCGCTGCAGTAAACAGGACGATCGGACTTGGGCTCGAAGGGAACCTTTGCCTCGCCGCCGCATGCAGCGCATGTAGCTGTGAAGTACTCACGGGGGCCACGGGCAGCGTTCTTGCGAGCGTCGCGGCAAACCTTGCAGCGCTGGGGCTCGTTCTGGAAACCGCGCTCTGCGTAGAACTCCTGCTCACCGGCGGTGAAAACGAATTCCTTACCACACTCTTTGCAAACTAAGGTCTTGTCTTGGTACATTTCTGATCCTCTCTTTGATAGTGCCGATTAGGCTGTATTTGCGTTCAGCTTTTGCTGATATCGCCGAAATTAGTGTTCCGCGCGAGCTTGCGGCGGATCCTTTGGACTGCATTGTCGATCGCCTTTTCATCATTTCCGAGCTTCAAGGCGATATCTCTGTAAGACAAGCCTTCAAGATAAAGGGAAAGGACTTTATTTTCCATGGGGGAAAGGCATTTCGAAAATGCTTCGCGAAGCTCCTGTTCGCTTTCTCTTGCAAGGATCTGTTCCTCGGGGGAATTGTACGACAGCTCCCGGATGGAAGCCTCATCGCCCGATTCCTCGGACAGTCTGTCAAGAGACACGCCTCCGTTCAACGGAAGGTGTTTTAAACGAGCTGCGGTTTTTACTGCTGAAAAGAGACGCATTCTGATGCAATGCTCTGCAAAGGTGCTAAAGGAAGTTCCATTGTCAGGGTCAAATTGCCTAACAGCTGAGAGAAGACCAAGCATACCCTCCTGGATAAGATCCTCGCTGTCTCCTCCTGCGAGGAACAGCGGACGGGCGCACGCTCTAACCAGAAACATATATCTGCCGACGAGCTCATCCTCCGCGGCTCTGTTTCCTTTCGAGACTGATTCACACAACTGTGTATCGTTTAATTCAGCGTAACTATACATATGCAAATTCAATACTTTGCCAAAAATACAAGTATCATTATACATTTTTATTCGTCAAAGTCAATAACCATTTTTAATAATTTTTCATATTTCACTTTGATTTTTGTAAATGATACCAATGAAAAAACATTGGAATACTCGAATTACAGCTCCATTTGCTGCTGGCCGTTGAATTCGATGCCGAGATGCTCGTAAGCCTTGCGCGTTACGCAGCGTCCGCGCGGTGTTCTCGTGAGGAAACCCTTCTGGAGAAGGTACGGCTCATAGACATCCTCAAGCGTCACGGCCTCCTCATTTATCGTCGCCGCAAGCGTATCAAGACCTACCGGGCCGCCCTTGTAGAACTCAATAATGCTTCTGAGCATTCGTCTGTCAAGCGCATCAAGACCGAGCTTATCGACCTCGAGGCTTGAAAGCGCCCTATCGGCGACCTCTCTCGTGATAACGCCGTTTGCGCGGACCTGAGCGTAGTCACGCACACGCCTCAGAAGTCTGTTCGCTATACGGGGCGTTCCTCTGGAGCGCGAGGCTATCTCGTACGCGCCGTCCTTTTCGATGTCAACATTGAGTATTCCCGCAGAGCGCTCAACTATGAGCTGAAGCTCCTCGGGAGTATACAGCTCAAGCCTTAGTGAAACACCGAAACGGTCCCTCAAGGGGGCGGTAAGCTGCCCGGAGCGAGTTGTCGCACCGATAAGTGTAAAGTGCGGAAGGTCGAGATGCAGCGAGTTTGCGGACGGGCCCTTGCCGATAATAATATCTATGGCAAAGTCCTCCATTGCGGGATAAAGTATCTCCTCATACGCTCTGTTAAGGCGGTGTATTTCGTCTACGAAGAGAATGTCCCCTTCATTCAGATTTGTCAGCATAGCCACGAGGTCGCCCGGGCGTTCGATTGCAGGGCCTGATGTGATGCGCATATTTACGCCCATCTCATTTGCAATTACAGCTGCAAGCGTCGTCTTGCCGAGTCCCGGGGGGCCGTGAAGAAGAACGTGGTCAAGCGGCTCATTCCTCATCTTGGCGGCATCGATAAACACGCTGAGGTTTCCCTTTGCCTTTGACTGACCGATATACTCTGTCAGCCTCTTCGGGCGGAGAGATACCTCCGCGCTGTCCTCCGGAAGGCTCACCGCAGTTGTTATGATCTCATCATTTGTATCTTCTGAAAAGTTAATACTCATGGTTTTCTCCTGTTATCGGGATATTACCGTACCATTTTCTTTAAAACCGACTTTATGATCTGCTCGCTCGTCATTGACGCGGCGTTTATCTCTTTAAGAACGGGTGCTATTTCGGAGTTTGAATACCCGAGCATAACGAGCGCCGCGACGGCATCGTTAATATTCTTGCTGTCCCCCAAGGCAGCAGAGACGGTCGGTGTCTGAACTGTCGCGGGAGAAATATCTGCGCTTATCTTATCCTTCAGTTCAAGAATAACTCGCTGAGCTATCTTTTTTCCGATACCGGGTGCGACCGTCAGAGCCTTCTCGTTGTTTGTGCCAATCGCAAGGGCAAGCCCCTCCGGAGTATTTGCGGAGAGGATAGACAGCGCGGCCTTCGGACCTATGCCGGAAACGGATACGAGCATATCAAAGCAGCGCTTCTCGCTCTTGGTGTAAAAGCCGAAAAGATCAAACGCATCCTCTTTAACGCTCTCGGAAACAAAGAGCTTTGCCTTCTCCCCCGTCCTGAGGTAAGAAAGAGTATTCACGGTAGTATTGAGCGCAAAGCCGATCCCTCCGCAGTCTATCACGGCGAGGTTCTGGCCTATCTCCGAAACGGTGCCTTCTATATGGTAGAACATATATTGTTATCTCCTCTTGAGAGCAGTGATGTGGAGCTTCTCGCGTGGCAGAGCGCAAGGGCGACGGCATCCGCCGCGTCATCCGGCTTAGGAACAGCCTTGAGATTGCATATTCTCCTGACCATATCCATCACCTGATGCTTGTCTGCAAGGCCGTAGCCGACGACGGACTGTTTGACCTGAAGCGGCGTATACTCATAAATGTCCACGCCCGCTTTTTTACAGGCAAGAAGGATAACGCCGCGCCCGTGAGCAACGGAGATTCCCGTTGTAATATTGGTGTTGAAAAAGAGCTCTTCTATAGCGACCGCATCGGGCTTGAATATATCAAGAAGATCAGTCAGATCGTTGAATATCTGCTCAAGGCGGCTTGAAAGGCTCGTGTGCGCGGGAGTAGTGATAACTCCGCATTTTATAAGACTGTATTTCTGCCTGTCCGCATCTACGCAGCCAAAGCCGATAGTTGCGATTCCGGGGTCTATTCCCAATATACGCATAATCTCACATCCTATATGGTATAGTAACATAAACACCGCCTATTCGCAACACGAAATATGCAAAAGCTCCTCCTTCGTGAAGCAGAAGGAGGAGCAGATAACGCTTTGACATCAAGCTCTCGGATGTGCCTTATTATAAACATCCTTAAGCTGCTTTTTGACGAGCTGAGAATATACCTGCGTGGAGGATATGTCTGCATGACCGAGCATTTCCTGTATTGCATGGATATCGGCGCCGTTTTCAAGCAGATGTGCCGCGAACGAATGGCGGAGAGTATGAGGAGTGATATCCTTCTCTATGCCGGCCTTCTTCTGGTAGTACTTGAGTATCTTCCAGAAGCCCTGGCGGGACATACGCTCGCCGCTGACGTTGACAAAAAGGGACGGCTCATCAGGCATTGCTATCATCTGCGGTCTTACAAGCGTAATATACTCGCTCAACGCCTTTACTGCCTTCTGGTAGAGCGGAATATACCTCGTCTTCGCTTTGCTCTCACAGCGGATTATCGCGGCTGAAAGATTGACATCGGAGATGTTGAGGTCAATAAGCTCGGACACGCGGATACCGGTTGCGTAAAGGAGCTCGAGCATCGCCTTGTCTCTGTAGCCTTTTGCATCAACGCACTCGGGCTGCTCGAGGAGGAGGTCTATCTCCTTATCCGTGAGTATTTCGGGGAGCTTCTGCGTGCACTTATCGGGAACGAGCTTGAGAGCGGGATTTGTCTCAAGGATCTGCTTAATGCACAGATGCGTATAGAGGCACTTGACGGACGCAATGCATCTCGATACCGTTGCAACAGACTTGCCTGCTCCGCGCAGATACTCGATGTATTCCCCGAGCTCGCTTTCGGAAGCATCGGTTATCTCGCAGTCATGATGCGTGTCGAGATATTCGCCGAGCTGTTTTATATCTCTGAGATATGAACCGAGAGTATTTTCCGAAGCCTTCTTCTCTTCTCTCAGATATTTTTCAAATAGCTCCATGCATTGGGCGTTCTTCATTTTCTTGCCCCTCACTTAACTGTAGTATATATCGCTGTAAGCGCAATTGCCGCAAAGGCAAATAGAATCATAACCGAAATACCTTTTCGTTTTATCTCCCGCGGCAGCGCGTAAAAAGCGTCCGTAACGTAATCTGCCGTATAGAAGCCCTGATCCGAGATAATAATACTCACAGTCACGCAGATGAAAACGGGAAATATATTCTTCAGATACAAAGCATCCGAAGCCGCTTTTACATTGCCGGCGTAAGCAAATGCGCAGGCCCAAAAGCCGAAAAGGAATGAATTGACCGTCAGCACAAACGCCCCGAAGCACATATAGCTTCCCAAGAACGATAAAATCAAAAAGATCACAGTCTGCCGCGAGCCTAAGAAAACGAAGTACCTGCTGAGAGAATCTATATTGACGGCACAAATGACCGCTCCGCATACAAAGGCCGAAAAAGCTGCAAACGCGCCGCCTTGTTTCTCGCTGATTTCAAGCATTTTTCGTATCGGCAAGCACAAAAGAAACAATTTGACGATAATCTAATTTACATAACGGTTTCATTGGTAACAATATATTACAAAACAGCAAGCAAATCAAGTCCTTTTTTCAAAAAAATTATAATTATTTTTTCTTTTATGTCAACATTGTTATTGATTTGAAATCTTGTTCTCGTTTTTTATTGGAATATCAGCAAAAATTCAATTCATGCAATTTGTCTCGGTTTAATTTTAGGTTTATGTCTGTTGATTTTTATGTCAACACTGTTTACATTTTTATTCTTCCCGGGCCAAATTACACCTCCCGCGACCGTGCCCGTTATTGTAAACGGTATTACGCTGACTATACTTTTCATCCTGCTCAAGTCCCCAGCTATACACCATCCCGCCGCAGTAAGCAAAGCCGACATCATGACCCC
>DCGN01000110.1:0-3238 GCA_002315275.1 Clostridiales bacterium UBA1777 | reverse complement strand
CCGAGAAAAACGCACAGCATGACCAGCAATTCCTCCCGCTCCGCAGGCAGTCTCCCCGCAGCCATAAGCCACGATGCTCCCAGAAGCAGCAGCAATGTGATCATCATTGCCACGGCGCCGCAGACCGCGCCGGGCAGCATCTTTCCGTTTCCTCCCGTCTTTTTCATAGTTCCGGGCATAGACATAAAAAATNNGCAGAGCCGAAGTAACCGATATATGCGGCGCTTATATCGCAAAGCTCCATGACGGCAGCAGCCGTCGGAAGCAATACAGCCGCGGCAATTACCCACGCGGCAATATAGCTCATACATTCTTTTATCCTTATAAAGCGCAAAAAAACACCCCCGTCCAATAGGATATATTCAATCCTATTTCAAACGGGGGTGTTATATTCTTGATTAAAAGAGTTTACGCTTGGAGCTTTTTGAAGCTGCGTCTTCCGCTTCCTGCTTAGCAGTAGTAGAGACTGCCCACTTCTTGACCTGGATGCGGACTCTGTCCTCGCCGGTCTCAAAGGTGATGGTGTCTTCGGTGACCTGAACGATCTTGCCGGTGATACCGCCGATGGTGGTTATCTCATCGCCGATAGAAAGGCTGCTGCGCATTTCATCCTGCTTTTTACGCTTCTTGTTCTCAGGACGGATCATAAGGAAATACATCGCTGCGAACATGAGGACGAGCATGATTATGAAAGTAGAATTGCTGCCGGTGGCAGTTGCGTCAGTAAGGAAAAGGGTCATGGTTTGTGAACCTCCGAAAAAAGATTGGTTTAATTATACATGGACAATTCAATAATTGCAAGCATTATATGCGTTTATCGAGAATTTGCGAGTATTTATTTCTGAAAGCGTCAAATTCGCCGTTTTCAAGGCTCTGCCTTATCCTGCGCGTAAGGCTGTTGTAGAAATAGAGATTATGGCCGACAGCGAGGCGCATCGCGAGCATCTCCTCTGCCTTGAACAGATGGCGGACATACGCTCTTGAATACCTCCTGCATACCGGGCAATCGCAAAGCGGATCTATCGGGCTTTCATCAGTCTGATACTTCTCGTTTTTGATGTTGATTATTCCGTTCCAGGTAAAGAGATGGCCGTGTCTGCCGTTTCTTGCGGGCATGACGCAGTCAAAAAAGTCAACCCCTCTCGATACCGCCTCGATGATGTTGCCCGGTGTTCCGACACCCATAAGGTATCTCGGCTTGTCCTTGGGCATATATTCCTCAACAGCCTCGATAGTATCGTACATCTCCAGATGTGTTTCGCCGACGGCAAGGCCGCCGATCGCGTAACCGGGGAGATCAAGCTCGGCTATCCTCTTCATATGGTCAATGCGGACATCATGGAACACGGCTCCCTGATTGATGCCCCACAGCATCTGCCCGGGGTTAACCGCGTCATCCATCGAGTTATACTCCGTCAGCGCTTTTTTGCAGCGCTCAAGCCAGCGCGTAGTTCTCTCGCAGGATTTTATTACATAGTCCCTCGGAGACGGAATCTTGATGCATTCATCAAAGGCCATTGCTATATCGGATCCGAGATTTGCCTGAATGCGCATGCTCTCCTCGGGGCCCATAAAGATGTGTCTGCCGTCTACATGGGAGTTGAAATTAACGCCCTCTTCGGTTATCTTTCTGAGCTTTGCGAGCGAGAATATCTGAAATCCGCCGCTGTCGGTAAGGATAGGCCCGTCCCACGTCATGAACTTATGGAGCCCTCCCATGGACTTGATGAGCTCATCGCCCGGCCTTACGTGGAGATGATAGGTGTTCGAAAGCTCTACCTGACAGTCTATCTCCTTAAGATCTCTTGCGGAAAGCGCTCCCTTGATCGCACCCTGCGTGCCGACATTCATGAACACCGGAGTCTGAACCGTTCCGTGCGGGGTATCGAACTCGCCCCGTCTTGCATGGCCTTCCTGTGCTTTCAGTCTGTACATTCGGTCACCTCCGTTTTTATTCTATGAACATCGCATCGCCGAACGAGAAGAAGCGATACTTCATCTCAACGGCAGTCTTATAGGCGTTGAGTATGTTTTCTCTTCCGGCAAGTGCGGATACGAGCATAACAAGTGTGCTCTCCGGAAGGTGGAAATTCGTCACGAGAGCGTCAACGCATTTGAATCTGTAGCCGGGATAAATAAATATATTCGTCCAACCTGAGGACGGGTCTACTGTTCCGTCTTCATTGGCAAAGCTTTCGACCGTTCTGCACGACGTTGTGCCGACGCAAACTATTCTTCCTCCAGCCCTCTTCGTCTCGGTTATCGTGCGGGCCGTCGCCTCGCTTATCATGCAAAACTCGGAGTGCATGTCATGGTCTTCTATCTCGTCCTCCTTGACGGGACGGAACGTACCGAGGCCGACATGAAGCGTGACAAAGCAGACCTTCACGCCCTTATCGGCGATCTGCCGAAGAAGCTCCTTCGTGAAGTGCAGCCCCGCGGTGGGAGCGGCAGCGCTTCCGAGTTCTTTTGAATATACCGTCTGGTAGCGCTCGGAATCCTGAAGCTCGGTCTTGATATAAGGGGGAAGAGGCATCTTGCCGAGGCGCTCAAGCACCTCGAGGAATATTCCCTCATAGTGGAAATGAACTATTCTGTTTCCGCCCTCAACAACGTTCTCAACAGTCGCTGTAAGCTCTCCGTTGCCGAAAGTAAGCTCAGTACCGGGCTTCGTTTTTCTTCCCGGACGGCTGAGGCATTCCCATTTACCGTCACCGAGATCACGCAGAAGCACAAGCTCCACGAGCCCGCCTGTGAGCCTTGCGCCGATAAGTCTTGCAGGCAGAACGCGGGAATCATTGAGGACGAGGCAGTCTCCCTCGTGAAGCAGATCTGCGAGCTGATAAAAATGCAGATGCTCCGTCTCGCCTGTTATTTTATCCAGATGCAGAAGCCTCGAATGGTCTCTCTGCTGAAGAGGAGTCTGTGCAATGAGCTCCTCGGGTAAGTCATAATAGAAGTCGCTTTTTTTCATTATAAACGCTCCGGAAAGATTCTTTTAAAACAAATACAAATTTCAAACAATTTATTATAACAATCTTGCTCCGAATTTGCAACCGATAACGGCAGTTTTTGCGGGAACTGTATTTAAGAAAGCTACGCGTTATCACTAAATGATTTACACGAAAAGACCTTGCAGGATGTTTCACCTGCAAGGTCTTGATAATATAGCTGATGCTGTTAGATATGAATTACTTCATTTCCTTGATAGCGGCCTGTGCTGCTATTTACTAACCGC
>DCGN01000049.1 GCA_002315275.1 Clostridiales bacterium UBA1777 | reverse complement strand
CCGAACGAGGAGGGCGGCGCTTATAAGCAGGCCATCGGCGTTTTGTACGCCGTGGCATATACGCTCAAGATGAGCTATATGACGGACCACCGCATCGAGGGCTTCTATGACTACGTTGTGCCGCCGCTCGAGGGCTTCTGGTGGCAGGACGGTATCGACGGCGGAGTGGATTATTCGAGTAAGGCCGCGTACAACTGGATATCGCTTATCCGCCTGCCCGATTTCATCACGAGGGCCGATTTCGACTGGGCCGTTGAAACGGCGGAAAAGAAGAAAAAGCTCGATTGCTCAAGTGCGGAGCTTCTCACGCTCGAGGAGGGGCTCTGCGTGCAGATAATGCACCACGGCCCGTTTGATGATGAGCCCGCAACGGTCGAAATTATGAACGCTTATCTCGAGCAGAACGGCTACGAAAACGACTTTTCCGCCGCCCGCCTGCACCACGAGATATATCTCTCCGATGCCCGCAAGGTCGCCCCCGAAAAGTGGAAGACCGTTATAAGACACCCGATCAGGAAAAAGTGAGCAAAAGTTGAAAGCCCGCCGAAATAATCGGCGGGCTCTTTTGGTTAGTGAAGAATTAGGAATGAGGAGTGAGGAAGTACGGTATCACCCTTCGGGTGACGAATAATGCCTTCCCCTTTTGCAAAGGGGAAGGCGGCACGAAGTGCCGGATGAGGTTAGAGAATATCGATAAGGGCAATGTCATAACCTCACCCACCGCAAGCGGTCCCCCTTCCCCTTACTTAAGGGGAAGGCTCAGAGGAGCGCACAATGTGCGCCCGAACCCCCGTAGGCTTATTTCGCTTTTTCGGATTCCTTGATGCGCTTGTACATATCCTGCATCTGCGCGTCAATCTCGGCTATCTTATCCGCGCAGGCGAACATCTCCTCGTTTATGCCCGCGGGCAGGTTGGACTTGTCTGCCTTGTAGCGGATATCGTGCTCAAGGCTTGCCCAGAAGTCCATCGCGATCGTGCGTATCTGGATCTCCGCGCAGACGTATTCCGTCCTGTCCGAGAGATACACGGGCACGCGGATATCGAGATGGAGCGAGCGGTAGCCGTTGTAATTCGGCGTTTTGATATAGTCCTGAACCTTGAGGATCTCAACGTCCTTCTGCCGGCGGAACATCTCGGCCACTCTGTACACGTCGTCTATATAATGGCATACCACGCGCACGCCCGCGATGTCGTTCACGCTGCTCATCGCAGCCTCGACGGTGAGGGGCTGACCCCGCTTGACGAGCTTTGCGATGATGCTCTCCGCAGACTTGACGCGGCTTTCGATATGGTGTATCGGATTCCTGTCATAAAGAATGCTGAACTCGCTGTCGAGTATCTCGAACTTGAGCGCGATCTGCTTTACGGCGGATTCGTACAGATTCCTCAGCGCCACGAACTCCAGCGCATCGGGAAATACATCTGAGGGTCTATCTTTGTCTTCCATTTATCATGCCTCCGTTTGAGGGTATCCGTATGCTTATAGCAGCACCGCGGCTAAGCTTACGGCCATGAGCATCAGCGCGGCAATTGCGTGCCCCTTCCGGCTCATCGCGAATATCGCCACGACCTCGCGTGCAAAGCCGTTCGGCCAGAAGTACCACTTCGTTGAGCTCGCGATGCCCTCCGCGTCGAGCCCGACTCTGTGCGCCAGAAGCCCGCATCTCAGAACGTGATAGTTCGTTGTCGAGAAGGCGACCCTCGCGCCCGGCTTCTGCGCGTCTATCACTTTTTTTGACAGGGCAAAATTCTCATATGTGTTGACGGACTGCCTCTCGGGGAATACCTCATCGGCCTCCGCGCCGTGAGCGAGCAGGTACAGCTCCATCGCCGAGCCCTCGCTCATTATCTCGTCCGCACCCTGACCGCCGGACGGCACATAGCACACCTTTCTGCCCGTGGCGATCTCCTGATCCCACGCATAGCGGACGGCGCGGTTCGTGCGGCCTCTGAGAAGCGGCAGAAGACCGCCCGTTTTGCTTATCGAGCAGCCGGGGATGATGATAAAATCCTTGTCGTACTGCGGCTTTTGCAGCGCGGCTATCCAACCCATGATGATTATGCCGAGCATGAAGCATTCGCAGTAATCAAGCAGGAAGTAGAACCACAGCGGCAGAAACCTCTCCGCGAACAGCGCGGCGGTGCTCTGCGTGGTCTCGGCGAGATGCGAGAGAAAAACGGAGATAAAGTATATCGCCACCGTGCCGCCGACGAAGATAACGCCGAGAAACGTGCCTATCATGTTCGTCGGGCGCATACCCTCGTGCCGCATAAGCGATACATTGCTTATGAACATCAGACCGCCGAGTATGCCGATGAGCCATATCGTTATCCTCGCAAAGTCGGCCGGGAAGGCGAGAAGCGCATCGATGACGCTGCCGTCGCGCAGAAGAAGCTCGGACATGCAGAACAGCCCCGCGATGATCCCCGCTGGATAGGCGATGTTCCTCATTCTGTACAGCGAAACGCGGATAGAGAATGTCCACGCTACTATCAGCACCGATATGACTGCCGAGATGATATAACACGGAATAAGCTTCATCCGGATAGCTCCTCCTCGTATAATAGGCACTTTTGGCGGTAGAACGGGGCTCTGCTGCCGATAGAGCGCCGAATCGAACGGATAGGTTTACTCTCTCCTGCCTTTGGAATATGCTTTCGGCATCGGAGCATTACCGCAGGAGGTATTATAACATGAAAACTCTGAAGCTTGCAAATTTCTTGAGAAAAATTACCGCGCCGCCATTCGAGGCGCTCGTATTCGTCATCGCGCTGTATATTCGCAAGCGCGAGCTGTTCCATAGCCCGTACGAGGCGGCGACAGCGGCGCTGTGTCTGGCGGTCATACCGTTTTCGGTGTACGCGTTCCGTCTTCCGAGGGAAAAACAGCGGAGCTTTGCCATGATCGTTTCGAGCGCGGGGTACATTGCGCTGTTCGCCTTGGGGCTGATCATGCACTCGGAGAGGACGCTCATCTGCATCTACCTGATGTATGTGCTGTCGGTTGCGGTGCTGCTCGTTTTCAATAAGCTACTGAAGGTGCGCGCGAGCGGGCATGCATGCGCGATAACTGGCCCCGCGCTTATCCTGTGCGCCCTCGTCGGCGGGTGGTGGTATCCCGTGTGCATCCTCGGCTACTGCGCGACGCTTTGGGCATCGGTAAAGGCGAAGCGGCACACTGCGAGGGAATTTCTCCTCGGCTCGGCGGCCTATCTCATGGCTGCGGCGATAGCGCTCATCGCGGTACACCCGTAAAAATGCCCGGTGCGAAAACACCGGGCCGCATTATCTTTACTTGTTCTTCAGCTCGTCGCGGATCTCGCGGAGGAGAAGGACTTCCTCGCTGGGCTCTGCGGGGGCGGGAGCGGGCGCTTCTTCCTTCTTCTTGCGGAGCTTGTTTATGAGCTTCACTATGAGGAAGATCACCGCGGCCACGAGCAGGAAGTTGACGACATTCTGGATGAAGTTGCCGTAGCACAAGGCAGCCTCCTCGGCTGTTTCGGTAGCGGGGGAAAGGACTATTCTCAGCGAGGTGAAGTCGATGCCGCCGAAGATAAGGCCGATGACGGGCATGAAAATGTCGTTAACGAGGGACGTGACTATCGCGGTGAAAGCACTGCCCATGATAACGCCGACTGCGAGGTCGATAACGTTGCCTCTGGAAATGAACTCTTTGAATTCGTTAAAAATTTTTTTCATAACAGCTCTCCTTTTGTAATATCAACTCGTCTGTGCGTGCCTGTATTATACACCGAAGGCGCGCCTTATTCAATCACTTTTCGCGCAAAAACTCAGCGGCGGACTATCTTTCCGTCGACTATCTGGCACACGATGTCCGCCTTGTCCATGATGGACAGATCGTGCGTCACGATGATGATGCACTTGTTGTCATCGTGGGCGAGGCGCTGCAGCAGGCGGAATATATTGTCGCTGTTTTCGGAGTCGAGGTTGCCGGTCGGCTCGTCGGCAAGCATGAGGCATCTGTCCATCGTGAGGCCGCGGGCGATGGCAACGCGCTGCTGCTCGCCGCCGGACAGCTCGCTCGGGTAATGGTCATAGAGCTCCTCCGCGAGAGACACCTTCTCGGCGAGGCGCATGGCCTCCTTTTTTGCCTCCTTCTCGGAGATACCGTTGAGCTGCATCGGATACATGATGTTTTCAAGCACCGTCAGCAGCGGGAAAAGCTCAAAGTCCTGATAGATAACGGCCACGGAGGAAAGCCGATAATCCGTCAGATCCATTTCGGACGTCGGCCTGCCGTTGAAGAGCACCTCGCCGCTGTCGGGCAGGTCAAGCCCCGCCATCAGCGACAGAAGCGTGCTCTTACCCGCGCCCGATTTGCCTACGAGGGCGTAGAGCGTGCCCTCCTCAAAGGAGCAGCAAGCATCCTTTATGACCTTTTTGCGCTCGTTGTAAGCGTATTCTATGTTTTTAAGCTCGAGAATAGCCATTACAGCTTCCTCCTTGCGTTCTTTCTGTCGATGTTTCTGACGCTGCGGTAGGTCGCGGCGGAGCCGGCGAGGTAGCTCAGCGTGCATGCGCCGAGCATCTCAAGGCCGAACACGCTGCACCTTTTGAAAACGAGCATCAGAACGATGCCGAGCACAGCTCCCGCGATGACCTGGATAAGTTGGTTGAGCATGATACTCGTGAACATCACGCGCCTCGGCGTGCCGAGATTGTGCATGATGCGTATCTCGCCCTGCTTTCCGCGCATATTGACTCTTGCCACGATGAAGCTCAGTATAACGCACGCCGCGTATATCACGGGGAACAGATACTCGATGCACCACAGCTTCTGTGTCATGCTCTGCTCAAGCGCGAGGTAGGATGCGTCGTTTATCTCCACAAAGCGCCTCAGATGGCCCGCGGAATTGACGCTCGAGTAGCCGAAATCGGCAAGCGCCTGCTTTATGTCGGCGAGCTTTTCGCAGTCGCCCACGGTGAAGGTTGCTCCCGAGTAGGTCGGGAAGCCGTAGGCTACGATATTGAAGCCCTCGTGCACCTCGGTGCCGTCAATTATCTCGGTTATCATCGGCGTGACATCCCTGACGGGCGCTCCCGTGAAGCGCATGAAATCGGACGGGACGTATATGCTCTTTGCGAGGCCGTCATCCTCGTATATGCCGACTACCTTGAAAAGCGCGTCGTTCATGCAGGAGAGAGTTGCCGTTTCGGAGGTGGTGTCGAACACATTGAGCCAGACCCTGTCGCCGAGAGCTATGCCGTTTTTTTCGGCAAGCTTGCCGCCGATAACGCAGATGCTCTCTGTCATGTTGACCTCGGCGAAATCCGTGTCCTCATACCCGTCGAGCCATTCGATGCCGATATTGGGAGAGTAGAGGAACTCGGGCGAGCCGTAAACGCTCGTTGTGCAAACGAGCTTCGGGTTGGATGCGAGCTTGTTTATGAGCCTTTCCTGCGCAAAGCCGCCCTTGGGGATCTCGATAGCCCCCGGGCCGCTCACGGTGCCGTCGGGCTTGATGACGGCGCAGAACTCATACGGCACGGTGTTTATCCCCGTGACGTTCGTGAGCCCGTCGATACTGCTCACGTTTTCGATGTCGTTATAGTAGATGAGAAGGCCGGAAACGTTCTTGCCGTAGATGTCGGTGAAATAGCCCTTTACGTCGCCGTTTTTCCGTACGGTGTCCATCTGCGCGGCTGTGTTGACCGATATCACCATCAGCGACGAGCACAGCAGGCTGAACGCAACTATGAGCACGACCGTCGCGCTGTTTTTCACGCAGTCGCGCACGCAGGTCAAGAGCGCGTATTTCGCGCCGTTTGCGGAGAGACCGACCGTTCTGCCCCTGACGGGGTGGAATTCCTTCCTGTGCTTCTGCGGGCGCTTGAACACGAAGCTCACAAAAAGCCCGACACTCACGAGGATGAGCGCGAGTGCCGCCGCGGCAACTGTCAGAATAACGGCGAGGCTGCCGTCCGAGGAGAGCGCATCGAGCTTCTTCACAACGGAAACGGCGCTGCTGGAATAGCGGTAGAGCGAGAGATCTGTGTTCATCAAAACGCCGAGCAGCTTCTTGTTGAGATACGATACCGCGTAATAGCCGCCGGCAGCGGAGAGAATGACGGGGAGCGACGCGATACGAAGGCATATGAGATTGAAATACTGCCTTATCTGCTTCATGCGGCAGCCGAGCTTCACCATCGTCATCAGCTCTTTTTCCTGCTTGTAAACGAGCATGTAGCCGTAGAGGAACATCATCACGAGCGCGGCGGCTGCGGCAACGGCGCTTATGATATAGCCGAGGCTGAGCATCGTTCTGAGCGAGTCGACGTTCTGCTTGTAGCCCTGGTCGTACAGCGTTATCCTCACCATCGGGGGCAGCTCGAGAGAATCGATGTACTCCTGCGCCGTGCTGTTTCCGAGGAAGAGCTGGCCGAGAGTGTAGCTGTCGTTGGATACCGTTGCGTCAAAGCCGTGGATGACGGAGGCGAAGGCCTCTGCCTTGTAATCGCTGTTGTCCTTGAAAATCCCCGTCAGCGTGACCGTCTGCTCGCAGTCAAAGCCGTCGGCTTCGGAGTAGGCGTAGCGGTAGAAGGTGTTCTCCTTTGCACTCGCGCGGAGCGTGACCTCATCGCCGACGGAGAGCCCGCACTGCTTTGCGACGAACTGCGACACGATAAGCCCGTTTTCGGCATAGAAGTCGCCCTCGGCAAGCGAGATATAGCCCTCGTGGAAGGGGAGCGCATCCTCGGGAGAATCCGTGAAGTTAACGTGAACTCCCCGGCTCACCGTCTTGTAGGACTCGGCCATCTCGTAGAAAACGCTGTCCTCGGGGAGTGTGTACCTGCCGTGGTCACCCGTTGTAATATCAACGCAGTAGTCAATATCGCCGTAGTCCGAGAGCGTGAACGGCACAACGTTCATGACCTCGTGCTTGGCGAAACCGCCGAGCGTTGTGCCGAACGAGCCGTGCATCAGATATGAATGGTTCTTCTCAAGCACCTCGCCGTTATTCGAAACGTCGATGTACTTGCCCTCAATCTCGCGGCAGGAGAACAGCTCCTGCACGCAAAGCGCCACATATGTGTCCGATATGGAGGCGTCGTTAATGATCGTGGCAACGATAACGGCGCTGTCATCCGCGGCGGTCTTGTTGAAATAGCTCTTCGCCTCGCCGATATAGCCGAGGGCGGAGCCGCTCTTCTCGTATTTGATAAGCGCATCGCTCTCCGTGAGGCAGGCCTCAAAGGCCTCCTGCACGGATGCTACGGTCTCGTCGTAATACTGCGTCATAGCGGGGTACTGATCGCCGAGGTATTCTACGATGCCTATGGTCGAGTAATCATCCTCGCAGTTTCGGATGGTCGCGGTTATCGTGGAGGTTATCGCCACGGCGGTGACGAGTATCAGCACGAGGAAAAACGACATGAACGAGAACAGCCATTTTGTTTTTTTGCTGCGCGAAACGTATTTTTTCGCGAGCGAAGCGATAAACCTATCCATATATTCCTTCCCGAAGACACCGGCGTGACGGGTGCGACGATTTTTCATATAACATCAGTTATAATACTAAATGCCGGCATCATTGTCAAACGGTTTAATACGCATGCAAACACCGCGCTCTCCTGTTCGGGCAGGAAAGCGCGGTGCGCATTTATCAGGCTTCCTTTGAGGGGAGTGCCTCTTTGAGCTTCTCGATCTCGCTGCGCAGTCTCTCGAGCTCCTCTGCCATCGGGTCGGAAACGTGTATCTGGTCCACCTCTCCCGCGAAGTTGACCCTCCGGCCCGCAATGCGGACGATCTTTGCCGGGATGCCGACGGCCGTGCTGTCGGCGGGGACCTCGCTGAGAACAACGGCGTTTGCCGCGATGCGGCTGTTGTCGCCCACTCTGAACGGGCCGAGCACCTTCGCGCCCGTGGATATCATCACGTTGCTGCCGATAGTCGGGTGGCGTTTGCCGGTGTCCTTGCCGGTGCCGCCGAGCGTAACGCCGTGGTATATGAGGCAGTCATCGCCTATCTCGGCCGTCTCGCCGATGACGATGCCCATGCCGTGGTCGATAACGAGGCGGCGGCCTATCACGGCACCGGGGTGAATCTCGATACCGGTCCGTCTGCGGCTGTGCTGGGAGATGCACCTCGCGATGAAAAACAGTCTGTGCTTATAAAACCAATGCGCAATGCGGTGGTCGATAACGGCCTTGATGCCGGGGTACAGCAGGCACACCTCAACGGCGCTTCTCGCGGCGGGGTCGCGTGCCATGTATGCTTTGACAGTTTCGCGCAGATACTTGAACATTACTTGCCTTCCTCCTGCGCGAACATTGCCGTGGAGAGATAATGGTCTCCGGTGTCGGGTGCGAGAACAACGATGTTCTTCCCGCGGTTTTCCTCCATGGCAGCGAGCTTCATCGCGGCGTGGACGGCGGCACCCGCGGAAATGCCCACGAGGATGCCCTCCCTTCGGCCTATCTCGCGCCCCACGGCGTATGCCTCCTCCGTGCTAACGGTGATGATCTCATCGATAACGCCTCTGTCGAGGATATCGGGCACGAAGTTTGCCCCGATGCCCTGCAGCCCGTGCGGTCCCGCATAGCCGCGGCTGAGAAGGGGAGATGTGTCGGGCTCAACGGCGACGATCTTTACGTCGGGCTTCTGCGCCTTGAGATAGCGGCCGACGCCCGTTATGGTGCCGCCTGTGCCGACTCCCGCGACGAAAATGTCGACCGTTCCGTCGGTATCCCGCCATATCTCGGGGCCGGTGGTGTTATAGTGCGCCTCGGCGTTTGCGCTGTTTGTGAACTGGCCGGGGATGAACGCCTTGGGATACTCCTTTTTGAGCTCCTCGGCCTTTTCGATGCAGCCCTTCATGCCGAGCGCACCCGGCGTGAGCACTACCTCCGCGCCGTATGCGGCCATGAGCTGGCGGCGCTCAACGGACATCGTATCGGGCATGACGATGATTACCTTGCAGCCGCGCGACGCGCCTACGGACGCAAGCCCTATGCCGGTGTTGCCGGAGGTCGGCTCGATGATGACCGTGTCGCGGTCAAGCTCTCCGGCGCGCTCTGCGGCGTTGAGCATATAGAGGGCGGCTCTGTCCTTGGCCGAGCCTGCGGGGTTGAAGCTCTCAAGCTTCACGAGAAGCCTTGCCTTGAGAGCGTGTGCGTTTTCAATATTTCTGAGCTCCATGAGCGGCGTTTCGCCGATGAGCTGTTCGACTTTGCTGTATATTTTCACAGTTAAATTACCTCATTTTCGTATTTTTGAGCAACAAAAAAGCAGCGCCAAATGCGCCGCTCGACAAAATAGGGGCGTGCTGACCTGACCCCTGTCAAAAACGGCGACAGCGACATCGGCAACAACACTCACAACACATAATATTCTTTTTCATCACTGTCACCTCTCTTTCGGGTAATGCGAGCACAAAGCTCTATTGCAGAATATGCCGTTTCGGCAAATTTGTCAACCGCTTAATTTGCTTTTCGCGCTTGTTTTTGTGTTGAGAATCGGAAAAAGGAATGATATAATAAATAAGTTAAACCATAAAATACCGAATGGGAGTAATAACCATGAAAGAGATAATCCTTCTCAAGCTCGGCGAGATAGTTCTCAAGGGCCTGAACCGCAGAAGCTTCGAGCAGAAGCTCCTCAACAACGTAAAGCACAGGCTCTCGGCTATAGGCAGCTTCAAGGCCTACTGTCTGCAGAGCATCATATACGTCGAGCCGATTGACGAGAATGCCGATATGGATCTCGCCTTTGAGGCGCTCGGCAAGGTCTTCGGCATCATCAAGATGAGCCGCGCCGCCGAGTGTGCCAAGGACAAGGATGCTATCGTTGCCCTCGCCAAGACCTATCTGAAGGACGCTATGGAGTCCGCAAAGAGCTTCAAGGTCGAGTCCAAGAGAAGCGACAAGAGCTTCCCGATGACGAGCATCGAGCTCAGCCAATATGTAGGCGGCGAGCTTGCCGAGGCCTTCCCGAACACGGAGGTCGACGTGCATGACCCCGAGCTCACGGTCACCGTTGAGGTGCGCGATATCGCGGCCTATGTCCATGCCGCGCCGGTGCAGGGAGCGGGCGGAATGCCCGTCGGCTCAAACGGCGTTGCCGTTTCTCTCCTCTCCGGCGGTATCGACAGCCCCGTCTCCACCTACATGATAGCCCGCCGCGGCGTGCGCCTTATCCCGGTGCACTTCTTCTCCTTCCCCTACACCTCCGAGCAGGCCAAGGAAAAGGTCATCGAGCTTGCAGGGCTCTTAACGGCCTATTGCGGAAAAATGAGCATCGAGGTCGTGCCGTTCACGCACATTCAGGAGGAGATACGCGACAAGTGCCCCGAGGAGTACTTCACGCTTATCATGCGCCGGTTCATGATGCGCATTGCCGAGCGCATCGCAAAGGATAACGGCGCAAAGGCGATAGTTACCGGCGAGAACCTCGGCCAGGTCGCAAGCCAGACGATGGAGGCCATGGCATCCACGCAGTCCGTTATCAATATGCCGGTCCTTCAGCCGCTTATCGGCATGGACAAGGAAGAGATAATCACGATCGCGAGAAGAATAGGCACGTTTGAAACGAGCATCCTGCCCTATGAGGACTGCTGCACCGTCTTCACTCCGCGCCATCCGAAGACCCATCCGAAGCTTTCGGAGGTCGCTGCCGCCGAGGCCGCGATGGACGTTGACGCGCTCGTGGAAGAGGCGCTCGCAGGTGTTGAGAGGATAGCGGTAGATGAAAAGAGCATATGACACGGAAATACTCTCCGTCGGCACGGAGCTTCTGCTCGGCCACGTCACGAATACCGATGCCCGCGATATCTCCGAGATGCTCTCGAAGATCGGCATAAACGTAAAATACCACACCGTCGTAGGCGATAACCCGCAGCGGGTGCGCGACTGCGTTGCCGTTGCAAAGCAGAGGGCGGATATCATCATCACAACGGGCGGCCTCGGCCCCACCTGTGACGATCTCACGAAGCAGCTCCTCGCCGAGAGCTTCGGCCTGAAGCTCGTTGAAAACGAGGCCGAAATGAAGAGCCTTTATGACTATATCGCCCCCGGCCGCAAAATAACCGAGAACAATTTCCTGCAGGCGATGCTGCCCGAGGGCTGCACCGTGTTCCATAATAACTGCGGGACGGCTCCGGGCTGCGCCTTTGAAGCGGACGGCAAAACAGTCATCATGCTTCCCGGCCCGCCGAAGGAGTGCAACGCGATGCTCCGCGAGTCGGTGATCCCGTATCTCAGAAAGCTGTCGGATGAGCAGATAGTGTCTCATTCGCTGCGCATCTTCGGCATCTCCGAGAGCAGGATAGACGATATGTTCGCCTCCGAGATGAACGCCATGACCAATCCGACGATGGCGCCCTACGCCAAGGAGTGCGACTGCCTCCTGCAGGTGACTGCCAAGGCGAAGAGCGAGGCCGAGGGCGAGGCCATGGTGCGCCCCGTGATGGAGCATGTGATGGACGTTGTCGGCGAGAACGTCTACGGGGTCGACGTTGAGTCCATCGAGGAGGCCGTCATGGCGCTGCTGAAGAAAGCTCCGCTCACGTTCTCCCTCGCGGAGAGCTGCACCGGCGGAGAGGTAGCCAAGCGCTTTACGGATCTCGCGGGAGCAAGCGAGTTTTTCATGGGCGGCGCCGTCACGTATACGAACGCCGTCAAGGCGAAGCTCCTCGGAATCGACAGGGATTTCATCGAGGAGAATAACGCCGTCAGCTATCCCGTTGCGAAGGCTATGGCGGAGGGCATCCGCCGCGAGCTTGGAACGGATGTCGGCATCGGCATAACCGGTCTCGCCGGGCCGGACGGGGACGGTGTGCACGAGGTAGGAGACGTGTTCGTATCCCTCGCCGCGAAGGAGGGCACGTTCGTGAGATGCCTCCATCTCGGCAAGGTGCGCACGCGCTCATTTATCCGCCGCATGGCCGGCAATCATGCCTACGATATGCTCCGCCGGTATATGACGGGGCTTGATGTGATCGCAGGGTACGACAAATAGAGCTTTGTTTATATTTTGTTGAGTGTTTGTTCATTTCACGGACATATTTGTATCATATAGTATCATCACAAGAAAGGGACGGGAGACTTTTGGCTATGTATGAAGGTTCGGAGGGCGGCCTGAACGCGGCCGATGAAAAGAACACCTCCGGAGAATACCATTATGTGAGACCCGAGGGTCAGGTATATTCCGATGCGCATTATGTGCCGCAAGGCGAGAGCCCCGATCCTCCGAGATATTATGCTCCTCCGGAGAGAACGCCGCACAGGACAAGAAAGCAGCGCTCCTCAGACCGTGCCGCAAGAGCTGCGGTGCTGTGCGCAGTGTGCCTTGCGGTAGGCGTTGCCGTCGGCGCTTATGTGACGGACAGCCGCGCTCAGAAGGAGGTCGAAGCGCTTCAGGCCTCGGTGGATGCGATGTCCGCAAGGCTGAACGCCGCCGAGCAGAAAAGTGCCGCCGTCAGCGCGGTGCAGTGCGCTCCCGAGGGCGGGCTTACTCCCGCGCAGATATACGCCGATGCGTGCAGCGAGGTCGTCGGCATAACGACACCCGTGACCTACACGAACTACTTCGGCCAGAACAGCTCCTCCGCCGTGTCTGGCTCCGGCTTCGTCATCAGGGATGACGGCTATATCCTCACGAATTACCATGTGATCGAGTACGCCGCCGAGTACGGCTACGATGTCACGGTCATGCTGCATGACGGTTCGCGCTACAAAGCCGAGATAATCGGCACGGAGGAATATAACGACATCGCCGTTCTGAAAATAACGGCGGACGGTCTTGAATCTGCAGCTCTCGGCGACAGCGAGGCCCTCGCCGTCGGAGACGATGTGTTCGCCGTCGGCAATCCTCTTGGCGAGCTCGAATTTTCAATGTCCTCTGGACACGTCAGCGCGCTTGACAGAAAGGTCGTCACCGAGGAAAACGGCGATGCGATCAACATGTTTCAGGTGGATGCCGCCGTCAACGAGGGCAACTCGGGCGGCCCCGTGTATAACTCAAACGGTCAGGTCGTCGGTGTCGTCACGGCGAAATATTCGATGACGGGTGTTGAGGGCTTAGGCTTTGCCATTCCGATCAACGATGCAAAGGCCATTGCCGACGAGCTTATCGAAAAGGGCTACGTTTCGGGCAAGGCCGACCTCGGCCTCACCTGTGACGAGAGATATAATTACATCTATGCCAAGTGGTACAATCTGCCCGAGGGCGCATATGTAAGCGCTGTTGACAGAGGCGGCTGTGCCGAGAAGGCAGGCATATCGGCGGGCGATATAATCGTCAGCGTGGACGGTACCCGCGTGACGAGCGAGTCCGAGCTCAACAAGGCCGTAAGGCAATACGCCGCGGGCGACAATGCCGTTGTAACGGTCTACCGCGGCAACGGAACGCTTGACCTTTCCGTCACCTTTGACGAGGCCGGCGTGAAGTCCGCTTCCGCATGACGCGGAATTTGATTTGATACTCTTCTTCTCCTATAGATCCTCTCTTTTCTCCCAAACGAAGAACCCTACACCTCGGTGCAGGGTTCTTTGTTTT
>DCGN01000084.1 GCA_002315275.1 Clostridiales bacterium UBA1777 | reverse complement strand
ACTATCACTTTGGGCTTGAGCTGGCCGAAAACAGTCCTTGCGGCGGCCTCGTCGCACTCGATAACGGCCATGTGCTTCTTCATTTTTCCGGCCCACGTGCAGTTCATTACGAACTCGGTGGTGATTCCGCTTATGAGGTTTGCACCGCTTCTGTTGGCAAAATAGTCAACGCCTGAGATGGAAAACGCCTCTTCTATCATTCGCACGCTTGTGGTCTTGCCGTTTGTACCCGTTATCGCAACGGATTCGACATCCTTAGCAAGAATGGCGAGAAGATTCGGGCAGAGCTTCAGCGCGAATCGGCCGGGCATTGCCGTTCCGCCGCGGTGAACGAGCCTTGAGAATAGGCGCAGTCCTTTACAAAGTAAAATAGCTAAAATAGCTCTTATATTCATTATGCGGATTCTCCTTGGTCAATAAGACTGTTCTACTATTATACCACCTTATGCACTCATAGGGCAACATATAGTTGGAAAATACAATGAAAAAGCTTCACACTTCTTGAGCGTGAAGCTTAAGCGAGCATAAGAGAAATTACTTCATCGGGATGGAAACAGTGAACGTACTTCCTACACCTTCTGTACTTTCAACGGCAACAGTACCGTTGTGAAGGTCGGTTATCTCTTTAACAAGTGCGAGGCCGAGACCGCTTCCTCCGCTTACTCCGCGGGACGGGTCTGCCTGCCAGAATCTCAGCCAAATCTTGTCGAGATTTTCTTCGGAAATTCCTATTCCGTCATCCTGAACGCACAGAACGGCATAATTCTTCGCCTTGTCAGCGGAAAGCTTGACAGTGATATTGCCGTTTTCATTGCCGTATTTATACGCGTTCTGAAGAAGATTCATAATAACGCGGGAGAAAAGATCGGGATTGTATTTAGCGCTGACATCGGGCGCGATCTCTTTCCTGATGGTAATGCTCTTGTCATTATCGATAAAGAATTCGTCCGTGCAGGCATCAATGAATTCGCTCAGGCTCGAAACGCGCATCGGGTATTTTTCCGCTCCGTACTGCAGGCGGCTGAGGCTCAGCATCTGCTGGACGAGCTCACCCATATTTCTGCTCTGATACTCAATGGCGTTGACAGATTCGAGAAAGTCCTCTTTCGTTGAGCACTTGCGCTTTGCTCTGTCACATTCCGCAAGAATGACGGTAATGGGCGTGCGAAGCTCATGAGAGGCGGCGGAGGTAAAATTCTTTTCGGCCTCGAATGACTGCTCCAGACGCTCGAGCATTCTGTTAAATGCCGCGGCAAGGTGCTTCATCTCGGACGGGCCGCGCTTGAGCTTGATTCTTGCGGACAGATCGCTGCCGCTGCTGATTGAGTCAGCGGAATTGACGATCTTCTCAACAGGGCGGAATGCGCTGCATGCAACGAGCCAACCGCCGACTATGGAGAATACAATCAGAACCGGGAGCAGGGTATAGGTCAATGCGAGCAATTCCTTGATTATTTCGGACTGATCGTACGGTGAAATGATGCCCCTTATCCAGACACCGCCGCCCTCGTAATCGGTGTATATATCAAAGACAAGGTATTTTGCGCCGTCAACAGTTATGCTTCTGACCATTCCGGACCTGAAATCGAGCGTAAAATGCTCTTCGGAAGGAAATGCACCAACGAGCTCCGTGCCGTCAATCGAATAGACGCTGCAGTAAACGCCTCGCTTATACAGATCTATGTTATTCCATGAGAACGTGCCGTCGGAATATACAAGCTTGGAGGCGTTGGCCATAACGGCATCAACAAGAGAATCCGTAGGATCGTTGGCAACGGAGGAGTTGTTGACCACGATAACGAAGAGCAGAACGATAAGCGTCATGATGAGCATCATGGTGGTTATCCATAGCGTAATTCTCAGTCGAGCAGACACGCATTAATCCTCCCTAAGCACCCAGCCTGAGCCCCAGACTGTGTGGATAAGCTTTTTCCCAAAGCCGGCATCTACTTTTTTTCTGAGATAGCCGACATATACGTCAACAACATTTGTGCCGCCCTCGTAGTCAAAGTTCCAGATGTTGTTTTCAATCATTTCTCTGGAAAGAACAACGCCCTTGTTCCTTATCATGTACTCAAGCAGCGAAAACTCTTTGCTCGTGAGGTCAATCTTCACGCCTGCGCGGACAACGGTTTTTGCCGAGGAATCAACACTGAGATCGGCGATGGTATAAATGTTGGTCTTATTGCCGGAGCGCTTCCTTGCCATAACGCGGATGACAGCCATAAACTCTCTGAAGTCAAACGGCTTGACGAGATAGTAGTCGCCGCCGGCCTCAAGCCCTTTGACCTTATCCTCAACTGAATCGCGCGCCGTGAGGAAGAGGACCGGCGTAGTATTGCCCTCGCTGCGGATCTTCTTGACAAGCTCAAGCCCGTTGAGCTTCGGCATCATAATATCAAGCACGATAACATCATAGGAAACGCTTGAAAGATAGTCGAGCGCTTCAACGCCGTTATAGCATCTGTCAACGCTGTAACCCTCATCCTCAAGGGACTCCGCTATTATGCCGTTTAAACGCTTTTCGTCTTCTACAACAAGAAGTCTCATAAAAACCTCCGGATATATGAAAAAACTATTAATAAAACAAGTTTATTTTAAAATAACACAATCTATTAAGAGTTTTCTTAATAAATCGCGGTAAAATCAAAACAGATAACAAAGGATAGAAGCACGCTATCGTTTCTCGCTGTAATCAGCGACCACCTTTATCTTCCCCCCTCCCTTTCTCCACCTTTCAAAAGCCGGATTCGTGCTATCCGGCTTTTATCATTAATATCGGAAAACAGACAGAATGCAGGGACGCTCTCCCTGCATTCTTCGTTTTTATTAGATATCAATATTCAGCACCGAGTGTATCGGATATATAAGCTTCGACCTCATCAATAGCGATGCCGAGAGCAACTGAAAGCTCACCGTGAAGAATATCCTTTGCGCGTTTCAAAGTGGCCTCATTGCGGCCGCTCTTTGTTTTCTTTTCGGCCATGCGTATGCGAAGCCCCTTCACAACGGAAACGAGGGCCTCGTTCGTATGCTGTTTGAATAGATTCCGATAAAAAGCATCAACGTGATTAAAGCGGTTATCAGCACAGATGGCGGGCTCGATAGAGGGAATAGAGGCTATCAGCGCTTCAGCCTCGGATCTGGAGATAACAGGTCTCATATATACCGCGCTGCTGTCTATCGGAGCATAATATATTCCGCTTCCAATAAGGGGAGAGAGAAAGTAATACAGCTTGTCCTTCCCGCTGACGGAAGTATCCATCGGCGCGATTTTCTCAACCGTGCAAACACCGTTTTCACCGTATACGATTTTATCGCCTACGCAAAACATTTATTTTTACCCCACTTTATTACTATTGCTTTTATAATACAACAAACAAATTGATAATTCCAGCCTTTTTTATAAAAAAATAAAAAAATACTAATATTGTGTAAATAAGCAGCCATAAAACGGGTGCAGCAGTTGTACTGCTCACCGAATTTTGATATAATGCACTCAGAAAAAACGGATCGGAGACGGTTTAATTGAATCTATACTTACACGGTCATTCGTATAAATACGCCGTTGAGCAGGTGCTGCTGACGCTTTTCCCGACTCAGCGCCCCGAATATCCCGATAAGCGGGAGGACGGCGACTCGATTGACATCAGCCTTAATAAGACTGAAAATACACTTACCGCTTATTGCACCTTGAAGCTCGGCGATAACTCCTACAAGGGAAGAGCATCAGAGAAGCTTGCCGATATCTGCGGCGAGATAGAAACAGACCGTGCCTGCCAGAAGATCATTAAGACAGCCATTTACAGAGCCGCCCTGAGAAGCGGCTTAAAGAAGCCCGCATGGGGCGCACTTACCGGTGTAAGACCAGGAAAAATACTTCATTCAATTATTTCCGGCGGAGCTTCCGCGGATGAGGCATTGAAGCGTTTTATCGAACAGTACGACGTTTCGCAAAAACGTGCGCAGCTGTGCATGGACACGACACTCTATACGATTGATGCGGAGCGCTCGCTCGGAGAAAAGGATATCTGCCTTTATGTCGGCATACCGTTCTGCCCTACGAGATGCGCGTACTGCAGCTTCGTCAGCCAGTCCGTTGAAAAGAGCATGAAGCTAATTGACCCGTTTATGGAAGCGCTCGAAAAGGAGATATCCGCAACGGGTAAGGCGGTTAAGGCGCTTGAACTCAACGTAGTGGCAATATATATGGGTGGGGGAACACCGACAACTCTGTCAGCGCCGCAGCTCGATACGCTCTGCACATGGGTGGAGAATGCTTTTGACCTTTCAAACAACAGAGAATACACCGTTGAGGCCGGCAGACCGGACACGATAACAGAGGAAAAGCTGATCGTTTTAAGAAATCACGGTGTTGACAGAATAAGCGTAAACCCGCAGACGATGTCTGACAGAGTGCTTGATATTATCGGGCGCAGGCATACCTCCCACGACATACTGTCTGCTCTCGAGACAGCGAGAAAAGTCGGAGGATTCGCGATCAATATGGATCTCATCGCCGGATTGCCGGCAGATACGGTCGAGGGCTTTGAGGATACGCTGAATAAGGTCATCGCGCTTGAGCCCGATAATATTACCGTCCATACGCTCTCACTGAAGAAGGGCTCTCGCATCACATTAAATGAGGAACCTATCCCGTCTGCGGAGGATGTGAGCGATATGCTCGACATTGCGGCGGAAAAGCTCAGCCGCGGAAATTACATTCCGTACTACCTCTACAGACAGAAGTTCATGTCCGGCGGCTTTGAGAATGTCGGCTGGACGAAGAAAGACCGCGAGAATCTATATAATATATGTATAATGGAAGAGCTTTGCAGTATAATTGCTATGGGTGGCGGCGGCTCAACAAAGCTTGTTGCTCCGGGTACGGCCAAAAACATAAGGCTTATGGCTCCGAAATATCCTCTTGAGTATATAAACGCCATCGATAAGACCTGCGAGGATAAACAGAAGATAATTGAATTCTTTTCAAGGAGGAATGATCATGGCATACGATCTGAACGAATTAAACTATAAGACAGTCGTTGACCCCGAGGGCTTTATCAGAGATTGCAACGCAAGATACGACGATAAGGTCTCAAAGGCTGCGAAGCTTATAATTGCCAATAAGGAGCGCAGCCCCATAGTGCTGCTTTCGGGGCCTTCGGGCTCGGGCAAAACAACAACGGCGATGAAAATAGCCGATGAGCTCAAGCGCAGAGGAGTAAATACCTATTACGTCGGTATGGACGATTATTTCAAAACGATCGATCCAGATACCACCCCGAGGACACCCGAGGGAGATTACGATCTCGAATCTCCGCTGTGCATGGATATGGAGCTTCTCAACGAGCATTTTTCCATGCTTTCCGCAGGCAAAAGGATATTCGTGCCCAAGTATGAGTTCGCCCGCCAGATGAGGACCTCCGAACCGTCAAAATCGATCGTTCTCGGAAAAGACGATGTGGTTATATTCGAGGGCATCCATGCGCTTAACGACATGATAACGAACGTCCATCCCGAGGCCTTCAAGCTTTATATCTCCGCAAGGAGCGATGTGGAGTTTGACGGTAAGGTGGTTTTCAAGCGCACATGGTTCCGCCTCGTGCGCAGAACGGTAAGAGACTTTAATTTCCGCGGGGCGGATCCCGCAGAGACGATAAAGATGTGGGCAAACGTGCGCAGGGGAGAGCTCAACTATATTTCTCCGTTTAAGGATAAGGCAGACTATCAGTTTGACTCCTCGTTTGAATATGAGCTGCCCCTTTTCAGACGCACGGCGACTCAGCTGTTCAGAGCGATCCCGGAGGGTGTTGAGCGTTATGACGAACTCAAGAGAGTTCTGCCGGCGCTTCAGCTTGTAGGCGATATTGACGAAACGCTTGTTCCGGACGATTGCCTGCTCAGAGAATTTATCGGCGGCGGAATTTACAAATATTGATTTCTGAGAATGATGCACAGTCTTCATGACCGTTTTTACGGAGGAAGACTGTGCTTGCTATATACGAGAGTAAGCACATCGCATATATTAAGCGTAAATGAAGATCGCTGTAATAATTTGAGCGAATTACAAAAACAAAATGCACTTCAAATAGCCAAAAGTGTGTTAATAAAAAGACAATTTATGCAATATTGAGACTATTGTGTATTAATGCACAAGAATTGTAAGGGCAAATTGTGTATAATACACAAAAACTGCCCGATATTCGAGCCTGTATTTACAAAGATGTAGATTTTGCACTAATTGTTTGACTTTTAACAAAGAAAATGGTTAAATATTTGACATAAGCGTCCTGATGCTGAAAGGCTATGTGTTTATTTTGACAATGCAAAATTACACAATTAGCTTGAAAAGATGCAAAATATGTTGTATAGTGTAATTACTGCATCAAAGACAATACATTGTTACATATATAACTAAGATTTTTGCACCTTTATCACAAATTTAACAATGAGGGGGTGTACCATATGTCACAGGGAGCTATTGAAATCATTTGCAAAGCGGAAGAAAAGGCCAAGACTATGAAGGCAGATGCAATCGCAGCTGCAAAGCTTGCGGTTGCCAACGCTGAGGACGAGGGCCGCGCCAAGGTCGAGCAGGCAGCAAAACGGGCTGCCGATGAGCTCAAGGAGAAAAACATTGCAGCTCAGAAATCGGCTGAGGAAAAAGCTGAAGCGATGATCGAGAATGCCGGTAAGGAAGAGGACGCACTTCGCGCAAATGCGGAGAGCCGACTTGATATGGCGGCAGAGTACATAGTAGAAAGGATAGTGAATAGCTGATGAGCATTGTAGCAATGAAAAAGCTGCGGCTCATAGGCGTTCAGTCCCAGCAGAAGGCCATAGTCAAGGAGCTAATGCTTCTCGGCTGTGTTCAGATTGATGAGCCGCAAAAGACAGCGGAGACGGACAAGCTTGCCCTCAGGAGCGGAAGCTTAGGCGAGGCAGCGCATGACCATCAGATCCAGGCTAAGCTAATAAATGCTTTGCGCGTGCTTGATGAGTATGCGCCGGCGAAGCGCGGCCTTCTTTCCCCACTGCCCGAGGTCAGCCTCGATAAGCTGCTGGATGAATCCGTTATTCCCGAGGATATTAAGAAGGCGGACGTTATCCTCGCTCTTGAGACGCGTGTGAACAGCCTTAATCAGGAAGAGTCACGTATCCACACATCAATAGAGGCGATCGAACCATGGAAGGCGCTTGAGCAGCCTCTCGATAAGTTGAATACCAAGCGCTGCATTGTCAACATGGGAACACTTCCCGCTGCCATGAAAATGACAGATGCGGCGGCTGTGCTGGCAGAGGCCGTACCCGAGGCGGAGATCGTTGAGATCTCGGCCGATAAGGTTTTGCGCTTTTGCCTGCTTATTTCATTGCGCGAAAAAGCCGATGAGGCCATGATCGCTGCAAGAACTGTCGGATGGTCGGGTATAAACCTCTCCGGTTATGCAGGAACCGTTATGGATAATCTTTCGGATATGAGCGGAAGACTCAGAGGAATAGAAAAGGAGCGGGAAGAGGTCATTGGGCTTATCGCTTCGCATTTCGAAGATCGCGCAGACATTCAGCTCGGTGTCGAAACGCTGAAAACGCGTATCGATAGGGAGACCTGCGAAGGCAACATTCTCCACACGGAAAAAGCATTCACGTTCTCCGGCTGGGTAACAGCCGAGAGCGAGAAGCTCCTCGAAGAGAAGCTTGCAGACTACTGCTGCACATGGGAAACGGCTGAGCCGGATCCCGAAAACGTAGAGGAGGTACCTGTCCTTCTCAAGAACAACGCATTTACCTCTCCGTTCAATATGGTCACGGAGATGTATTCCAGACCCGCATATAACGGCCTGGACCCGAACCCGTTTATTGCTCCGTTCTTTGCCCTGTTCTTCGGCATGATGTTTGCCGATATGGCGTACGGTCTTGTCCTGCTGGTGGCAGGTCTGCTTGTTACGCTTAAGGCAAAGCCCAAGGGAGCAATGAAGCGCTTTGCGGGACTTATGATCATCTGCGGTATCAGCACCACGGTGATCGGCTTCTTTACAGGCGGCTTCTTCGGCGATGCCGTTACCCAGATAGGCAAGTGGTTCGGCCAGAATTGGGCTATAGTTCCGCATCTGTTTACGATCCACCTCGGCGATATCGCCATTGACATGCCGCTTGATCTTCTCAGCGGAAACAATCCTCTTTATGTTCTGGTTCTTGCCGTATGCCTCGGCGCGGTTCACCTTGCGCTCGGTGTAGGCCTCGGCATGTACCTCAAGATAAAGGACGGGCAGTACGCGGACGCTCTGCTCAACGATCTCTGCTGGTGGGTCATCATTGCAGGCATCGGCCTTAAGCTCCTCGGAAAGACCCCGATAGTCCTTTATGTCGGTCTCGGCATGCTTGTGCTCGGATCTTTCCTCACAAACAAGGGCATAGGCAAGATTACGGGTCTGTTCGGCGCTATCTACAACGGAGCGACCGGCTACCTCGGCGACTTCCTTTCATACTCGAGACTTATGGCTCTGATGCTTGCGGGCTCTGTTATTGCAAGCGTATTCAACCAGCTCGGAAGCCTTGGCAATAAGAACGGAATGACAGTCGTCGGAACGATCCTCTTTGTTGTCGTATTCCTGATAGGTCATGCGCTGAACTTCGGTCTTAACCTTATCGGATGCTTTGTTCATACACTCCGTCTCCAGTTCCTTGAGTTCTTCGGAAAATGGTACAGAGACGGCGGTAAGGCCTTCAAGCCGCTTAATGTCGATACGAAGTATTTCAACGTCAAGGAAAACTGACGCTGAAAGCCGAGCAACGAGCTGCTCGGTCGGAAACCTTTAATTTAATCAGGAGAAATAAAAATGAACTCTTTATTTGAGAGCTTCGGTGGCCTTGCAATAGGCTTCTTAGGCGCCTCACTTGCCTGCGGCCTCAGCTGTGCGGGTTCAGCCCGCGGCTGCGGTATTGCCGGCGAAGCCGGTGCCGGTCTCCTTTGCGAGATACCGAATGCATTTGGTAAAGTACTGATTCTTCAGATACTTCCCGGTACACTTGGACTGTTCGGACTTGTCGTATGGTTTTTCGCCCTTCTCCAGATGGGCGTTTTCGGCGGAGGAATGGATCCCACGCTTATCAGCGTGACTGACGGCCTCAAGGTCGCCTGTGCATGTCTTCCCGTTGCCATCGGCTGCTTCATAGCCGGCCCCGCGCAGGGGCGCGTTGCGGCAAACGCGATCAGCCTTATGGCCTCCAAACCGAAGGAATGGGGCAAAGGAATCCTCCTTTGCGTAACAGTTGAGTTCTACGCCATCCTTTTCCTGCTTGCTTCCTTCCTTATGCTCCTCAACCTCAACATCGGTTGAATTAATTAATTTCGTGTTTTAAAAACAACAATATATAATCTTTTAGGAGGAATAAAACATGAATGCATTTTTTGACAGCTTTGGTGGTCTGGCGTGCGGCTTTCTCGGTGCATCCCTTGCCTGCGGCTTGAGCTGCGCCGGTTCAGCCCGCGGCTGCGGCATCGCCGGCGAAAGAGGCGCCGATCTTCTTTGCGAGGATCCCGGTGCCTTCGGTAAGGTGCTGATCCTTCAGGTCATCCCCGGCACGCAGGGTCTGTACGGCCTTGTCGTTTGGTTCTTTGCACTTCTCCAAATGGGTATCTTCGGCGGCAATGTAGACCCCACCAGCCTCACCGTTGTTGACGGTCTTCGCGTTGCATGCGCCTGCATCCCCATGGCTACCGGCTGCGCAATATCCGCTCCTGCACAGGGCCGTGTTGCTGCTACCGCTATCAACCTCATGTCCAAGCGCCCTGACGACTGGGCAAAGGGCATCATCCTTTGCATCACCGTTGAGTTCTACGCTATCCTTTCTCTGCTGGCTTCCTTCCTGATGCTTCTCAACCTGCATCTCGGCGCCTAATCGGCATAAGAGGGTATGCCCATGGACGGAATAGAAAAAATCACCCGGCAGATCATTGCTGAGGCAGAGGCCGAATGCAATGCAATAACTGCCGAGGCTGCCGCAAAGTGCGCAGAGATCAAGGCTGACTTCGACAAGAAGGCAGATGAGCTCTATGACGCTACTATGCAGACAGGCATCGCAGAGATAGAGACGGATGCAAAGCATATAGAACGCAATGCACATCTTAACGCCCGCAAGGACATTCTCGCCGCAAAGCAGGATATGGTTGACAAGGCCTTCATGCTCGCAGGCAAGAAGCTGCGCGAGATCGATGAGGACAAGTATATTGCATGGCTCGCAGGTATTGCGGCTGACGCTGCTGTCAACGGAGACGAGGAGATCATCCTTGACGAGGCAGAGGCAGCTGTTGCCGACAAGCTTGTTGCAGAGGCAAACGCGGTTCTCACCGAAAAGGGCAAAAAGGCGGAGCTTAAGCTCGGTGCTCCCGCAAAGGAGATCGGCGCCGGCTTTATTCTTCGCAGAGGAGACGTTGCGGTCAACTGCACGGTTGCTGAGATGCTCTCGATGAGCAGAAAAGAAATAGCGTCCGATGTTGCCGCAAAGCTTTTCGGATAATTTTGCGGGGGGCCGTCTTTCCCGCAGGCCCGCCATAATGAGGAGGGAACGAATTGTCTGATAAAAAACACCAGGATATAGACTACCTTTTCCTCTCCACGATGCTCAAAGCCCGAAGCGCTGCTTTCATTAACGAGGAAGTAACAGAGCGTATGCTCACCGCTGAAAGCTACGAGGAGGCCACGGCGATCTTAGCAGAGATCGGCTGGCCTGATTTTAGCGAGGCTGACAGCAAGGGTGTTGATGCACTTCTGTCTGCTCGCAGAGAGGAATTGTTTGAGGAGCTTGCTCATTTTGTCCCCGACATTGAGCTTGTTGACCTCTACCGTCTGCGTTACGATTACCACAATGCCAAGGCAATTATCAAGGCCGAGGCGATGGGCACAAGTGCCGATGGCATTTATTCCAATGCCGGACGCGTTGAACCCAAAAAGATCAAAGAGGCCTTCTTAACGGAAGACTATCGCTTTATTCCTTCCGAGCTCGGCAAGGCCATGAGCAAGGCGAGGGATATGCTTGCCAAGTCTGAGAATCCTCAGCTGTCCGATTTCATATTGGACGAGGCGTGCTATACCGAAATGTCGAAGATAGCCGAAAAGCTGGATTCGCGCTTTGTGAAGGACTATGTCAAGCTCTGCATTGACAGCGCAAACCTTCGTTCATGCGTTAGAAGCTGCAGAATGAATAAGGATACCGAGTTCCTCAGGGGCGTTTTGCTTGCCGGAGGAAGTCTTGACAGAAATCATCTTGCGGCATCGATAGGCGGCGGAGACGGTATAGCTTCCGCATTTGCGGGAACGGCACTCAGAGAAGCCGCTGTTCTCGGTCAGGAAGCGGCACGCGGCGGAAGGCTTACGGCATTCGAGCTCAAGTGCGATAACACGATCATCCGCTATATGCGCAACGCAAGAATGCACGGCTTCGGTCCCGAGAGCGTTGCCGGCTATATCGGAGCGGCAGAGAATGACATTACGTCTGTCAGGATCATTCTGACCGGAATACTGTCCGGACTGTCCGTAGAGCATATCAGAGAAAGGCTGCGTGATAACTATGTATAAGATAGGAGTTATAGGCGGCCGCGATACGGTTATCGGCTTCAAGGCACTCGGACTCGACACATACCCCGTGGAGAGTGTTGACGAGGCAAAGCGAGTTTTTCGCAGGATAACAGATGGGGAGAGCGAGTACGCTATCATTTATGTTGAAGAGAACCTCGCTGAAGGACTGAACCATGATATCGATAAGTTTAAGGACAGTCCCACTCCCGCAATAATCCTTATTCCCGGCAGAGACGGCTCAATGGGATTGGGTCAGTCTGCGCTGAGAGCCGCGGTTGAGCGTGCGGTAGGCACGAACATACTCGGCGATTGATACTACATAAGGAGAGAATGTGTAATGAGCGGAATCATCACAAAGGTTTCCGGACCGCTTGTTGTTGCTAAGGGCCTCGCGGATGCCAACGTTTCTGACGTTGTCCGCGTCGGTTCTCAGCATCTTATAGGCGAGATCCTTAATATGACAGGCGACAGCGCCTCTATTCAGGTCTACGAAGAGACCTCCGGCCTCGGCCCGGGTGCCGAGGTCATCACTACCGGAATGCCCATGTCCGTCGAACTCGGGCCCGGCATGCTGGACAATATTTACGACGGAATTCAGCGTCCTCTGCCTGAGGTGCGCGCTCTTGCGGGAGACTGCATTACCAGAGGCGTCAATGTTCCGGCTCTGAACAGAGAGAAAAAGTGGGAGTTCGTTCCCGTTGCAAAGCCCGGTGACAAGGTCGTTGCGGGCGATGTTCTCGGTACTGTTCAGGAGACAAGCGCAATCCTGCACAAGATCATGGTTCCTTACGGCGTTAAGGGCGAGGTGGTCAGCGTGGCATCCGGCGAGTATGTTGTTACCGACATTATCGCTGTTGTCAAGGATGAGAAGGGCAACGACCATGAGCTTTCCATGCTGCAGCGTTGGCCCGTCCGTATAGCAAGACCCTACACAAGAAAGTATGTTCCCAAACGCCCGATGAACAGCGGCCAGCGTATCATTGATACAATGTTCCCGATAGCAAAGGGCGGCACGGCTGCGGTTCCCGGCCCGTTCGGCTCGGGCAAGACCGTTGTTCAGCACCAGCTTGCAAAATGGTCTGACGTTGACATAGTTATCTACATCGGCTGCGGAGAACGCGGCAATGAGATGACCGACG
>DCGN01000011.1:8351-11429 GCA_002315275.1 Clostridiales bacterium UBA1777 | reverse complement strand
CTTGCAGTCGTTGAGGAGTGAGAAGCCCTTGCCGTTTTCGGAAATATCCACATATTTCTGCGCGCATATCTCGAACTGCGCCTTTTCAATATCGGTGTTGTCTCTGGCGGAGCGCATGAGACTGCCGAACTGGATATCGCACTTGACCTTGTCCGGATCAATGCCGGGCCTGAACTCAGTACGCAGCATACGGAATAGATTGTGCCAGTTGATCTTCGTATCAAAGCGGAGCACATCCTCGCCTGCACGGAGGGAGACCTCCTGTACCATCGTGCTGAAGCCGAAGCGGTAGTAGCTTCTTCGCACGGCACGGTCACCTTCAACGGCATTTTCGTGTCTGTACGCTTTAACCGTTCTGCCCTTCTGCTCGTGGTATTTCCACCATATATCCCACGCGTTGAAGTAAAGCGGCCTGTCAAAGAACACCTTGAAGCGGTTAAGCCCGCCTGCGGCAAATTCCGTGCCGCCGCGGTCTTTCAGCGACGTGATCTCGCCGCCGCGGTCAAATACAGCGGTAAGTATACCGTTGGAGATCGTATTTCCGTCAGCGCTCAGGCTATGCGCATCGACGTTTTCCGCCTTGCCGAAGCCCCACGGCGCTATTCCCTTCTGCACGAAGGGAGACGGGTTGAAGAAGAGCTTTTCGCTGCCCTCCCCGCTCAGGAACCTGAGGATATGGTTTCTCTCGGTCTCTATCTCCGAGAGTATCTGCGCGTATCTTGCGCAGCTTTCTCTGTAGACTCTGTTGATGCTGCTGCCCGGGAGAATATCGTGGAACTGATAGAGCAGAGCTTCCTTCCACCATTTGTCCAGCTTCTCCTGCGGGTATGTATATCCCTTCAGCATGGCATAGGATGCCAACGCCTCGAGATTCTGCAGCGCAAACTCTGTTTTTCGGTTGAAGCGCTTGTTCTTGCCCTGAGTGGTATATGTGCCCTGATGCTTCTCAAGATACAGCTCTCCGCTGTATTCCGGGAGTTTTTCTCTCTGCGTGTTAAGCCTGTCAAAGAAGTCTACGGCGCGGCCGAATCTGATCTTCGGCGTGCCCTGCAGGCTTGCCTGCCTCTTTATAAGCTCAATATGTGCTCTTGAAGGGCCGCCTCCTCCGTCGCCTATACCGAAGACGTACATTGCCTCGCTGCAGATATCCTTTTCGGGGAAGTTTCGCCAAGCACGTTTTGTGCTGATGGGGCTTGCATCGCTGTTGTACGATTCATCGGGTGCCATGTGCACCAGAACATCGCTGCCGTCAATTCCCTTCCAGACGAATGATCTGTTCGGGAAGCGGTTATGCTCGTTCCACGACAGCTTTATTGTGAAAAAGTACGGAATATCCGACTTTTTCAGGATCTGCGGCAGATTGCCGTTGTAGCCGAAAACATCCGGCAGCCAGCAGATGCGCATATTCTCTCCGAATTCATCGCGGAAGAAGCTCTTTCCGTAGAAAAGCTGTCTAACCAATGCCTCGCCGGAGGAGATGTTAGTATCGGGTTCAACATACATTCCGCCCTGAAGCGNNGAATCTGCCATCGGCGGCGGCCTTTTTAAGCTTTTCGAAAAGCGCTCCGTCGCGCTCCTTGACCTGCTCGAACTGCCACGGCTGGCTCGCGCCGTATATGTAGTCATCAAAACGGGCGAGATTGTTCATCTGCATCGTAAAGGTTCTTACGGCTTTGCGCTTGGTCTCTCTGATAGGCCAGAGCCATGCGAGATCCAGATGGCTGTGACCGATAGCTGTGAGCGTACAATCGGCCGGCGTGCCGTTAATAACCGGACTCAGAAGCGCTTTCGTCTCCTCTGCCTTTCCCTCCCGCATAAGGCTGTATGCCTGCGCCTCAAGGCGCGTCAGCTCTTCCCCGTCCTCTGCGGTGGGAGCAAGAGCGGCAACGGTCATATAGTCATAAAACGCGTCGATCATCTCATCGTTTGCGACAGCCAGATACGCGCTTTTGAACTTGCCCATTCCGAACGGCACCATCGTGCGCTGACCGTTAAAGCCGGCATCCAGATAGAAGTCTATCTCTTCCCCGCCAGCGGCGCACTCTGCGATCTCAAGGATGCACTTGCCCGCCTCGGCAGAGAGGAAGTCCGTGTACTGCGCTTTGCTCGTTACCATCTGAACGCTTTTGCCGTTCTGATAAAGAACAGCTTCGCCGTCAAGATCGAGGAACAGCACAATGTGCTTTCCCGCGGCACTCGCGGGTACCCTGCCCTGCACACGGAACCATGCACAGTCGTAAACGTGCTTCGCCCAGTAATATCCCGGCTTGATGGGCTTGTATGAGAGCTCCTTCTCGCGTCCGGGTGGCACAGGTTCACTTGTGATATGCGCGGAAACCCCAATGTCCGCAATAGGCTGATAGCACAGGCTTCGAAGTGATTTGAGCCGTTTGGCTGTTTCTCTGTCTATATCCTTCAGACGGTCCATTCCATCTCTCCTCATTCTTTTTCAGGAAATATCATGCAATTAATATCGTTATCGTTTAAACTTCTGCTGCCGCCGAGCTACGCGTGACGGAACAGCTCCGCGATTCACCGCGGCCTCAGCGCGCTCATGCATCCTGATATTCCGACACCCGCTCAAAGAACGCCATTATATTATTCCAGTCCGCATGGGCCGGAATATCACATCCGGACGACGGTATGAAATTTGCATAGCCTCCGCACTCGTCCATTAGTGCCTTTACGGCGAGCCTCATCGTCACAGCGCTTCCCGCCGCGAAGTTCTCAGACGGGCTGATATTTCCCATGCAGAGAACATTGGAAGATGCTCTTTCGAGGATATCCTTCATTTTGACCGCGTTTCCGAAGTGGTACGCCGCGGCGCCCATCGCAAAAAGTTCAGCGAGCATAGGCACTACAGCGCCGCCGCAATTGTGGTATATCACCGGGAACGCGTCATCCTGAACGGCGTCAATTATCCGCTTTACATACGCGCAGGAAAACTCCTTCGCCATGTCCGCGCTGATGAGACCGGCGAGAGGTTCCGCGATGATGACTCCGTCCGCGCCCGCGGCCTTGAACGCAGATATATACGAGCATATAAACGCGGTGCATTTATCGAGCACGGAATGTACC
>DCGN01000011.1:6943-8338 GCA_002315275.1 Clostridiales bacterium UBA1777 | reverse complement strand
TCTCCGGCTCATCATAGCAAGCGTACATTATCTCTGTCACTTCCATGAGCCTTCCCGCAAGAGAGAACGGCCCGATAACGCCGGCGAGCACGGGCTTGTCTGTAATAAGGCTTTTGGCTTTTGCGATAGCCTCGATGCATATTCCCGTGCGTCCTGCGCCTATTTCAGGAACAGGAAGGCACGCATCTCCCTCCTCCGCGTCAATGAGCTTGCCGATCACACTCGGCACCTCGTGCTCGGAAAAGCGCACGCTTGCGCCGAAGGCCTCCGCCTCGACCGACAGGTCCATCAGGCTGACGACGGCGGCAGTGGGCGTATTATGAGCAACATACTCCATCGCCTTTGCCTGAAGCTCCGCGCTGTGAACAAGCTCGTTTACGGTTATACCAAGCTTTGCGGATGCGGGGAAAGACAGTATGGGTATGGCTTTTTTCGGATATTCCGCGGCTTTTTTCAGAAAATCAGCTGTCATATATCAACCCTGAAGAAAAGAAACTGCAACATCCGCGGCCTCTGCCGCATCGGCAGTATATGCGTCGGCTCCTATCTCCTCGCAGAAGCCCTGAGTTACGGGCGCGCCGCCTATCATGATCTTGACCTTTCCGCGTATTCCTGCGGTCTCCGCCTCTTTAACGACCTCTTCCATAACGTGCATCGTTGTGGTCAGAAGGGCGGACATGCAGATTATGCTGCAGTCGTTTTCTATTGCGGCGGCAACAAACGTCTTTGCTGGAACGTCAGTTCCGAGGTCTATTACCTCTATGCCCTTGCTCTCAAGCATCATTCGCACGAGGTTCTTGCCTATATCATGCAGGTCACCCTGAACGGTGCCGAGGCAGACCCTGCCCGTAGCCTTTACGCCCTCCGCGGCAAGAAGCGGCTTTAATAGAGCAGCACCCATATTCATGGCTCTTGCGGACAACAGCACCTCCGGGACGAATACCTCGTTGTTTTTAAATTTCTCTCCGATTATGCTCATGCCGTCCATCAGCCCCTCTTTGAGGATGGTGTCGGCCGATATGCCCTCGTCTATAGCCTGCTGAACAAGCGTCTTTACCATTTTAGCCTTGCCCGCCTGAAGCTGAACGGATATTTCATGAAGATCCATACAGAAAATCCTCCTATTGATTTTTCATACGCAATCAGTATAATAGTAATAAAATACGCAGTATTGTCAATATCTATTATTTTTTGTTTTTTTCTAACATTGGAGGAGATATGGAAAGCAGTTATTTTTCCTTGATTTCCAAAGCAGAGTTGGTTGAAATACTGAGCAGTCTTCAATCCTTTACCGAGCTTCCCGTTCAGCTTATCGGGCGAAGCGGAAACGTGATCATGAAGTTCGGAGACGGCGCAAAATACTGCGCACTTCTCAACAGCTCGGGAGTTATCGGC
>DCGN01000011.1:0-6880 GCA_002315275.1 Clostridiales bacterium UBA1777 | reverse complement strand
ATTTTTCCTGCCACGCGAATCTGAATCATATTGCGTTTCCCCTGATCCATCAGCATGAGCTTATGGCGACGATAATCCTCGGTCCGTTTCTTATGGACAAGCCGGACAGCACAATAGTAAGCGCGGCAGCAGAAAAATACTCGCTTTCTCCGTCAATGCTGCTGGATCTGTATGACGAGCTTTCCGGTATCAGAATCTTATCTCCCGCCAAGGTGAACGATCTGAAAAAGCTTCTTGAGCATCTTCTGATGCCGCTGATACCCGCAGAACGCGCAATGCTGCTCGACAGGCAGGAAAAGCTCTATCAGCAGTCAAGGATCAACGAGACGATCCAGATGTATAAAGAGCAGAAGAAGGACACCTCGCAATCCGGCTTATTAGAGCAGGAGCGACAGCTTCTCACAAAGGCGAGAGCCGGCAACGTAGATGAGACAAAGCGCATTCTCAACGAGATCCTCGGGCAGGTGCTTTTCAGCGAGGGTGGCAGACTTTCAACAGTCAGAATAAGGGCGATCGAGCTTTCAACGCTTCTGTCCCGCGTTGCGATGGAGGGCGGAGCGGGCACGGACATGATGCGCAAGCTGAGCAGCAACTACGCCTCCAAGCTTGAAAGCTCAAAGAACATCGAGGACATATGCCATCTTCTTCAGGAGTTGATAGACGGCTTCATGGAGCTGATGTTCTTCAAAAAGGACAACGGAAATCTGCATGTACGGAAGGCGCTGCAGAGCATCGCATCGAACTACAACAGACACATAACGCTTTCCGAGATTGCTGAGGAGATCGGCCTGAGCGACAATTATTTGTCGGCTCTTTTCAAAAAGACTGTCGGCATATCGTTCAGCGAGTTTCTCAACCACGTTCGGGTGGAGGAAAGCAAGCAGCTGCTCATCTCAACGGACTATTCATTGGCGGAGATCGCAGTCGCGGTGGGATTTCCGGATCAGAGCTATTTCAGCAAGGTGTTCAAATCAGTCACGGGTCTGACCCCGGGGTCATTCAGATATTGATTCACTACCCTGCGGATCTTGATTTTTTGATCTTTAACAGCCTATGCAACGGTAAAAGGAGCAGGGCATGAAAGAGACTGCCAAATCATTTTTCGGACGAACCTCAGCCGGAGATGAAGTTTATAAGTATACCCTTGAAAATGACAGCGGCATGATTGTTTCCGTCATCAGCTTTGCATGTGCGGTACAGTCGGTCATTGTCAGGGACAGGAACGGGTCTCCTACAGACGTTGTGCTCGGTTATGACGATATAGAGAAAAAGGCGATATTTTTCTCGGTGCTTTTGTGGGCAGATACGCGAACCGCATACGGGGTGCGTAGTTTGAGCTGAATTGCAAGACCTACCGTCTCCCCAAAAACGACGGGAATGATCATCTCCACGGCACATATGCGCACCGTGTCTTCCCTGCCGAGGCAAAGCGCGGTGCCGTGACCTTCCGCGGCGTGAGTGAGGACGGAGAGGAAGGCTTGAGTTTGACGTGTGCTATCGCCTCAGCGAGGAAAACGAGCTCATCATCACATATCACGCTACGACCGACATAGACACCGTTATCAACCTTACGAACCACTCCTATTTCAACCTGAACGGGCAGGACGGGTCTGCCGTTACCGACCGTACCCTGCAGTTAAATTCGTCCTCCTTTACTGAGTGCGATGCCGAAACCGTTCCCACCGGCAGGATACTGCCCGTTACCGGAACTCCGCTGGATTTCCGCGCCGGCAAAAAGCCGGGGCTTGAGATGCACGCGGATTTTGACCAGACGAGGATGTGCCGCGGCTATGACCACAATTATGTTCTCGACTGTGACGGAAGCGTCAGGGAGTTTGCAGTCCTGAAAAGCGATAAGATAGGCATCTGCATGCGTTGCTCCACCGATCAGCCCGGAGTGCAGCTGTGTTCCGGCATCTTCATAAACAGTGAGGGCGGGAAGGGCGGCTTTATCTATCCCACGCACGGCGGTGTCTGCCTTGAGACTCAGCACTACCCCTGCAGCCCCGGCTTTCCGCAGTTTCCCTCGACCGTACTCAAGCCCGGAGAGGAATATAACTACACAACGGTATACCGATTTTCAAGCTTCTGAGCGTAAAAGCTCCCTGTATTTTGCCCGGAGCCGGTATCCCTAACTGTCGCCCTCTGCGGCAGCCGCAGCGGGCACAGGGCTTCGGCGCGTGTATTTTTCATCATTTTTCTGTTTTCCGCTCTATCACTAACAACCATGAAGGAATTATACAAAAAGACAAATATATGGCTAAACCGAGATTTATTATCATCAAGCTGAGCATACACATATAATAGGCAAAGCCAACGCACAAATGCACAGACAGCTTCTTAAATGCCTTGAACCGCAATGGCTTCGGGGAATAAAATAACGGAACATCGGATTAAGCTATTGTATCAATCCGATGTTCTTTATTTGGTACGCCCGACGGGATTCCCCGCCTGCGGGCGGGCCGCCTCGGGTTGAAACGTGTCACCGGCACGTTTCCAAGCGCCCTCGGTTCGAATCCCGCGTTGTACGGCATATACCGAAACAACCCCCACCTTGCGGTGGAGGCTGATTTGGTACGCCCGACGGGATTCGAACCCACGACCTTCAGAGTCGGAGTCTGACACTCTATCCAGCTGAGCTACGGGCGCAAATATATACTCCCGCTCACGCAGAAGCACGGCCATTATAACAAATTTGCCATGCAAAGTAAATACCTGTTTTCATTTTCGATTTTCCGTGATATAATAATAAAAATCACGGCAAGGAGTGATTATTATGCAGCAAATTCGTCTCGGAAAAACCGAGCTCACGGTCACGAAGCCTGCCATGGGCTGCCTCCCTGTTCAGCGCTGCGGCGATGAGTATGCCGTTGAGCTTCTTCAGCGCGCATATGACGGCGGCATCAGATACTTTGATACAGCCAATTCATACACCGACAGCGAGAAAAAAATGGGTATGGCTCTCGCCGATGTCAGGGACAGCATCATTATTTCCACAAAGAGCGCTTCTTCCACAAAGGAAGGCGTTCTCGCGCACATCGAGAACAGCCTCAAAATGCTGAAGACCGACCGTATAGACCTCTTCCAATTCCACTGCGTGCCCGCCGTTCCAGACCCGAACGATGAAAACGGCGCATACGCAGGTGCCCTCGAGGCAAAGGCGCGCGGCTGGATAGATCATATCGGCGTCACGACCCACAGCATAGATGTTGCCGAGCAATGCGTCGACTCCGGTTGGTTTGAAACGATGCAGTTTCCGTTCAGCTACATATCCTCCGAGCGTGACCTTGCCCTTGCCGAGCGATGCAGGAAGCACGATATGGGCTTCATAGCGATGAAGGGTCTCGCGGGCGGAATGCTCACAAATGCCAGAGCCTGCACCGCGTTCATGAATCAGTACGATAACGTTGCTCCTATCTGGGGGATCCAGAAATTTGAGGAGCTTGATGAGTGGATTGATTGCGGAAACGAAGACATACGGCTTGACGACGAGCTTCTCGCCATAATCAAAAAAGACCGCGAAGAGCTTGCGGGTTCATTCTGCCGCAGCTGCGGCTATTGCATGCCCTGCCCCGTCGGGATCGACATCCGCCAATGCGCGAGGATGAATATGCTTATCCGCCGCTCACCGTGGAGGCAGTACTTCACTCCCGAATGGCAGGCCAAGATGGAGCGGATAAATGACTGCATCGGCTGCCGCTCCTGCGCGGGCAAATGCCCGTATCACCTTGATACGCCCAATCTTTTAAAATACATGCTGAAGGACTACAAAGAATTCTATGAAGCACACAAGAGTGAGATTTAAGCTGATCTGCCTTCTGCTTGCCGCCGCTTCCCTATTCGGCCTCACAGCCTGCGGCGAAAGCAAGGAGCTGCAGAAGATGATATTCGCGATGGACACCGACATGACGCTCACCGCCTACGGAGATAACGCCGAGGCAGGCCTCAACGCCGCCACCGCCATCATCACATCGATGGATACGATGCTCGACCCCGATCTCGCCACGAGCATCACATACGCCATCAACAACGCCAACGGAGATAAGGTAGTCATTCCCGGTCAGGTAGCGCAGATGATCAGCGCGGCGAAAACTGTCTACGAGCACAGCGACGGAGCTTACGATCTCACCGTCTTCCCTCTCGTTGAGCTCTGGGGCTTTTCCGACAAGAAGTATTATGTGCCCAACGATGACCAGATACTCTCTGCGCTCGAGCGCCTCTGCTTTGACGAGCTCATTCTGACGAGCTTCCCCTCCACGGGTACATACACGATGTCGATGCCGTCCTACGGTAAGCTGAGCTTTGGTTCATGCGCGAAGGGCTGTGCCGCGCAGAATGCTGTTGAGGCAATGCGCAACGCAGGCGTCACAAGCGCAATAGTCTCCCTCGGCGGCAACGTCCAGACGCTTGGCACGAAGCCTGACGGCACGAACTGGAACGTCGCCATTACCGACCCGAACAACACGAGCAGCTATCTCGGCGTTCTCAGCCTCGGCGAAGCGGCCGTTGTAACGAGCGGCGGCTATCAGCGCTATTTCGAGCAGAACGGCAAGACATATATCCACATCATCAAGCCAAAATCCGGCTACCCAGTCAACAACACGCTCAAGTCCGTTACGGTAATCTGCGCCGACGGAACCTATGCAGACTGCCTCTCCACTGCGCTTTACGTTCTCGGCGAGTCCGCCGCACTGTCCTACTGGCGCAGCTACGGCAAGACCGACGGCGGCGGCTTTGAGATGGTTCTCGTAAATGACAAGAACGAGATAACGATCACGAGCGGACTTATCGAACAGTTCACTCTTGCAAACAAGAACTACACCGTCAAATATACGGAGTAACAATGACTGATTTTGATCAAAGCACAAGCATCCGCGTCCTCAAGGGTGTGGGCGAGAAAAAGGCCGCAGCATTTGCAAAGCTCGGTTTATACGACCTCGGCGATGTTCTGCGCCATTATCCGGTCAGATATGAGGACAGGAGCGTCTTAAAGCCCCTGTCCTCAATTCAAGACGGAGAAAGCTGCTGTATTCTCGCAACGGTTGCCGATACGCCCCAGCGGAGCATGATCCGCAAGGGGCTTAATCTCGTGCGCTTCCGCGTGTTTGACGAATCGGGTATGGCCTCCGTTACCTACTTTAATCAGCCCTATATCTGCAGCTCCGTCTCGCGCGGAGAAACGTATGTCTTCTACGGGAAATTCGCTGTTGACGGCTCAAGGCGCAGCCTCACAAATCCCGTTATGGAGCACGAGGGCTCTCACTTGAAAACGGGCAACATCTCCCCCGTTTACAGATGTGTTGAGAGCCTGAATCAGCGCAGTATATCAGAGGCCGTCAGTCAGGCGCTCTCGTTCTGCTCCGGCAAGCTGCCCGATGCACTCCCGGAGAGTATCCGTATAAAGCGCGAGCTATGCGGCACGGAATACGCCTACCGCAATATTCATTTTCCGAATGACATGAACGCCCTCGCGCTTGCAAGGCGAAGGCTCATATTCGAGGAATTTTTCGTTTTCTTCTGCGCACTTTCGCGGATGCGCGATGCGAGAAGCCTTGACGGCGGCATAAAGCTTGCCGATACCGACCTATCCCCGTTCTGGGCGTCTCTTCCGTTTTCTCCGACGGGGGCACAGCTGCGCGCCGTCAACGCCGCAATGCGCGATATGCAGTCCGGCGCCGTGATGAACAGGCTCGTGCAGGGCGATGTCGGCAGCGGCAAAACTCTTGTCGCTGCGGCACTTATATGGTACGCCCGTCAGAACGGCCTTATGAGCGCGTTCATGGCGCCTACCGAGATCCTCGCTCAGCAGCATTATGAAACTCTTTCGAGCATGCTTTCTCCGTTCGGTATACGCGTCTGCAAGCTGACGGGCTCTGCCACGGCAAAGGAAAAGCGCGGAGTAAAGCAGCAGCTTGAATCCGGCGAAGCTGACCTTGTTATCGGAACGCACGCACTCTTCTCCGCCGGCGTGGATTATTCAAACCTCGGCCTCGTAATAACAGACGAGCAGCACCGCTTCGGTGTACGCCAGCGTGCCGCACTCATCGGTAAGGGCTCCAACCCGCACGTACTCGTAATGTCCGCAACTCCGATACCGAGAACGCTCGCGCTGATGCTCTACGGCGATCTTGACGTGTCCGTCATAGACGAGCTGCCTCCCGGACGGCAGGCAATAGACACCTTCTCCGTAACGGAGGATTACCGCGCACGTCTGAACGGCTTCATTGCAAAGCTCTGCGGCGAAGGGCGGCAGGTATTCGTAGTCTGCCCCAAGGTCGAGGACGACGAGGACGCACCGATTTCCGAGCTTAAATCCGCCGAAGAGCATACTAAGGCGCTGCGTGAAGCCCTCCCGCAGCTTCGCATAGAATGTGTCCACGGACGAATGAAGGCCGCTGAAAAGGATGTTGTTATGTCAACCTTTGCTGACGGCGGTATCGACGTTCTCGTCGCAACGACAGTCGTTGAGGTCGGAGTTGATGTGCCCAACGCGGCGCTTATGGTCATTGAAAACGCGGACCGCTTCGGCTTGAGCCAGCTCCATCAGCTGCGCGGACGCGTCGGCAGAGGCAAGCACAAGAGCTGGTGCATTCTGATGTCCGACGATCCGTCCGAGGATGCCCGCGCAAGGCTGAAGATAATGTGCCGGACGAATGACGGCTTCAAGATTGCCGAGGAGGATCTCAGACTCCGCGGCCCCGGTGATTTCTTCGGTTCTCGGCAGCACGGGCTTCCCGAGATGCGCATGGCAGGGCTCGGAAGCGACATGGACGTGCTCTCCGAGGCACAAGAGGACGCTAAAGCGCTCCTCTCTGCCGACCCGCTGCTCACCTCACCGGAGAACGCGCCGCTGCGCGAGTACGTTGAAAAGCTCTTCTCC
>DCGN01000095.1:5326-5649 GCA_002315275.1 Clostridiales bacterium UBA1777 | reverse complement strand
GACGACTATGTGGCAAGAATAAAGCTCGGCTCCATGGGCGTTTCAATCGACACGCTCACCGGGGAACAGCGGGAGTATCTGGGGCTGTAACTCCCTCATCCAGCTAAAGCTGACAGCTCCCTCCAAAAGGGAGCCTTATCAAGAAAGAAAGGAAAGTGATGCACTTTGGCTGATATGGAAAACAAAGAAGTCCGGGAACTGGACTTTGAAACCATACACGAAAAGCGGACTGACGAGCTGACACAGCTGCTTGATAACAGAGACATGAAACAGCTTCAGAAGCGCATGGAAGAAATGAACGAATTTGACGTTGCCGAATTTCT